>CAZKBD010000013.1:0-28747 GCA_964550945.1 uncultured Methanosarcinales archaeon | reverse complement strand
GTTCTTTCTCAGATTTCTCTTTATTGATCAGCTCCTTAGCTTGTTCTGTCCGTTCAATTATTCCTTTTCTCAATGTTTCTGCTTTGTTAAGGTATGTGCAATAAACAGCTGCTAATTTTACGATTTTAGAACCGAGATTTGTTTTTCCTGAGCTTGCTAAATTCTTAAGATAACCTACTTCTTTCGATAGCTCTGATAATTCATTTTTACATACTGATTCGCTTTTAACTTCTTCTTGTATTTTAGCGATTCCAGAATGGCCTAATCCTTTTAGCTTTGATTCGCTGTGCGTTAAGACTCTTTCGTGTTTATCAATGCTCTTGATATTTTTCTTTAATCTTACCAAGAGCTGATTTATCTTTTTAACCCGCTCCTTATCATGGATATTTATTTGATTTTTTTGCTCTATTTGCTCTATTTGTTTCTTATGTTGGAGTTCTCTTCTTGCTTTTTCTAGTGAATCCAATCTTCTTTGCCTTAATTCTTCATTACGCCTTTTTAAGTCGTCTAATCTTTGCCGCCTTTGTTGCTCCTGCGATAGTTTAGCTTTTTCCAAGGCAATAGCACTTTTTTCTTCTTCTGTCTTGAAAAGGCTGAATCTGTGAGGGATGCCAGGAATGTGTTTCCTAAGCTCTTCTCTTGACTCTTGTGCGAGTATTCCTTTTTGCTCCTTTAGCTTTTGTTTTTCTTTTATTGATCTAAGCTTCTCTTGTTTTTTGTTCTCAGCTTCTTTTAGTTTTTGAAGCTCGAGCTCTCTTTCTCTGAAGAGTTTTTCTTTGAATGAAGTTTCTTGTTCTTGCTGCTCCAGTAACTGCTTTTGTTCTTTCTCAGATTTCTCTTTATTGATCAGCTCCTTAGCGTATCTTGCTCTTTTGAGTATATCTTTCCTTAATGTTTCTGCTTTAGCCTTATATGTAGTATAAATCCTAGATAGTTTAACCACTTTTGAACTGAGATTTGTTTTGCCGGATTTTACAAGATTGTTATAATGAGCTATCTCTTTTTCCAGCTCTGCTGACTCAGTTTTATAAACTGATTCTGGTTTGACTTGCTTTTGAATTTCAGTTAGCCTATGAAGGCTTAATCTTTTAAGTTGGGATTCTCTATGATTGAGGATTACTTCGTGCTGGTTAATAGCCCTGATATCTCCCTTCAACCGGGATATCAACCGCTTAATGTTTTTAATTCTTTCTTTGTCTTGGATTTTTATCTGTTTTTTCTGTTCTTTTTGTTCTATCTTTTGCTTATATTGGAGCTCTTTTCTTGCCCTCTCCAAAGATTCTATCCTTTTTTTCTTTAATTCTTCATTATGCTTTTTTAGCTCTTCTAATCTTTGGTTTCTTTGATGCTCTTCCAAAAGCCCTGGTTTTTCTAAAATGATATCTTGTCTTTCTTCTTTTGTTTTGAATAAGTGAAATTTAGGGAGGGTGCCAGAAATAGGTGTTCCTTTTGCTTGCTTTTCCAATAGAAGCTGTTTTTCTTTGGCGGATTTTAACTTCTCTTTTTCTTGTTGCTCTGCTGCTTTTTGTTTTTGAAGCTCGAGCTCTCTTTCTTTTAGAAGTTTTTCTCTGATTACTGCTTCTCTTCTTTGTTTTTCTAATAAGAGTTGCTTTTCCCTATCAGCTTTTTCTTTTCTGATGAGTTCTTGAGCATATTCTGTCTTTTTTATTATATCTCTCCTGATGGTTTCTGCTTTGTTTAGGTAAGTGTGATATTTACTTTTTAGCTCAGCAATTTTAGAATCAAGATTTGTCTGGCCAGAGCCTACCAGTTTGGTGTAATGAGCTATTTCCTTTTGAAGCTCTGCAAGCTCTGTTTTGTAGGCTGCTTCGCTCTTAACCTCCTCTCTTATTTTCGCTAGCTCTACATGCTCCAATTTTGCCAGATTTTCTTCTTTATGTTTTAAGATTATTTCATGTTTATCTATATTATTAATGTTGTTGTCTAATGTAGAAATAATGCAGTTTATCTTTTTGATTCGTTCTTTATCCTGCAGCTTTATCTGGGTTATTTGCTCTTTTTTCTCTATTTTTTTATTACGCTGAAGTTCTTCTCTTGCCTTTTCCAAAGCCTTGAGCCTTTTTTGCTTTAGCTCTTCATTGCGCTTTTTTAGCTCTTCTAATCTTTGTTGTTTTTGCTTTTCTTCCAGTATCTTTGCTTTTTCTAAAGCAATTTTTGCTTTTTCTTCTTTTGTTTTGAATAAGTGAAATTTAGGAGCTAGATTGAAAAGAGGTTTTTCTTCTTGCAGTTTTGGAATCTTCTTTTGCTCTAGAAGTCGCTGGTTTTCTTTTATGGTCTTTGATCGCTCTTTTTCTTGTTGTTCTGCTGCTCTTTTGTTCTCAAGCTCTAATTGCCTTTGTTTTAGAAGATTTTCTTTCTGCTGATCCTGTATTGCCAATAATCTTTGTTCCTCCATTTCCTGCTTATGTTTCTCTTCGGATTTTATGCGCTGCAATTCATCTTGTTTTTGTTTTTTCTTGTATTCAATAACAGGTTTCAGCTTTTTTATTATATCGACACTCAATGTTTCTGCTTTTTCTTGGTATCTTTTGTGCAACTGATCTAATTTCTCAATCCTAGGAGCTAAATTTGTCTGGCCTGCCTTAACAAGATTTTGATAATTTTTTATCTCTTTTTCAATTGATTTTATATCCTCTTTGTACCCCTCTTCTGTCCCAAGCTCTTTGGCGATTTTTTGGAGCTTAAGTTCTTTGAGTTTGAGCAATCTATCTTGATCGTGAGCTAGAAGATGTTTATGCTTATCGATTTTCCAGATATTGTCGCTTATCTTGAACATCAAATCGCTAATCCTGAAAGAACGCTGCCTATCTTGGACCCTCTTGTTTCTCTCTTCTTCCCTTAACTTATTTTTTTCCTGCTTTAAATTTTCTTTTTCCTTTTTTCTCAATAATTTTGCAAGCTGTTTTTTATTTTTTTCCTCTGCTTTTCTTTTTATCCTAGCTTCAATCAGCTTTTGCTTGAGCTCATCTTGCTTTTCGAGCTCTTTTTCTTTTTCAATCATCAATCTTTCTTTTTCTTTTATCAGCTTAATCTCTTGGATTTCCTTTTCACGCTCTTTTTTTAGTTTTTCCTCTGAGTTTCTTTGGCTTTCTTCCTGCTTGTTTTTCTCTTCAATATATTTTGCTTTATATGGCTCTTCCTGCTTTTTTTCTTCTTTCTTCTTGTCTTTTCTTCCAAGCCTTATCATAGCCGGAGATGGAGGCGGCAATATCTCTAGGTCTTCAATTTTCAGCTCTTTTTCAGATTCAAGAATATCAGAATCAGGAACCATAGCATAGACCTCTTTTTATTCTAATCCTTCCACCCCTTTTGATGTACATTTTGGGAATGTTGTTGTTTATAAATCTTTTGTTTGGCGTTTGGATCACTGGTTTCCGGCTGTTGTTTGTTACATCACTCCAACTTGTTTTTCCCTTATTGTGTTTAATATCATCCTTGTATTTGTCCTTTCAACAAAATTATATGTCTGCAATTTTTTGATGAATGTGTCCATTTTGCTTCTTGAGGGGAATCTTGCAAGGATAACAGCATCAAAATCTCCTGTCACATCATAGACAGCAAATATGTTTGGATGATTGGCTATTTCTTTTTCAACTTCAATCAGTTTTCCTTTTGAGATCCTGATTTCAATTATCACCTCAACATCATATCCTAATTTTTCATAATCTAGGATAGTGGTGTATTTTTTTATTATTGTTTTTTCCAGCTCTTTAACCCTATTCATAACAGTTGCTGCAGATACTCCAACTTTTTTTGCAATCTGCCTGTAACTTAGCCTAGAGTCATCTAATAACACGCTTAATATGTGCCTGTTTAGTGCGTCAATTTCCATTTAAACCACCTTATTTTCGTTTAATAGAATGATATATAAATAGACATATATTTAAATCTTTTGATTTTTTATTGACATTTGTTTAGAAAGTGTCAAACTAAACAAATATTAAATATACTACATGTTTATATTACTAAAATTAAACATATGTTTAAAATTTTAACTAAAAAGTGAATATATGCTAAACAAAATCTAGGAAAACTATATAAATTAGTTACATTTTGAAAGGCTTATGAAAATCAAAAATTCACTAAAACCCTTGCTAATATTAGTTATTATGGTTATATCTGCAACTAATGTTTATGCTCAGGAATTAAATAGTGGAGATATTGCTTGGGTTTCTGCTGCATCTGCATTAGTTATGCTGATGACTCCTGCATTAGGATTCTTTTATGCAGGGCTTGTTAGAAGAAAGAATTTAGTATCTACCTTAGTTCAATGCCTCGCTATATTCGCAGTTGCAAGCTTGATATGGGCATTATGGGGGTATAGCCTAGCATTCGGACCTAGTATCGGTGGTTTTATCGGAGACCTTTCAAGAGCAGGGTTGGCTAATGTAGGAGTTATGCCTAATTATCTATATGCTGCAGCTATACCTGAGTTGTTATTCTTTTTTTTCCAATTAAAATTTGCTGCAATAACACCTGCTTTGATAATTGGTGCTTTTGCAGAGCGCATTAATTTTAAATCTTTATTGATATTTATTGTTTTATGGATCACTTTAATTTATGCACCAGTTGCCCACTGGGTTTGGAATTCTAATGGGTGGCTAAAATCATTAGGAGCAATTGATTTTGCTGGAGGCACTGTTGTGCACATAACAGCTGGCCTTTCGGCGTTAGCTGCAGCCTTAGTTATAGGAAGAAGGAAAGATGCTGGAAATGGCGCTGAACTCAAGCCAAATAATATCCCCTATGTGATTTTAGGAGCTGCATTACTTTGGTTTGGTTGGTTTGGATTTAACGCTGGGAGTGCGTTAGCTGCAAATGGCATAGCTGTACAAGCTCTTGTTGTCACAAATTTGGCTGCAGCAGCAGCTGCAATTAGCTGGATGGTTGTTGATTGGATAACAAAAGGAAAGCCATCTGCTGTTGGCTTAGCAATAGGCGCTGTCTGCGGATTAGTTGCAATAACGCCTGCATCTGGTTATGTTGGAGTTGGTGCATCGATCATAATTGGATTAGTTGCAGGGATTATCTCAAACGTAGTTGCAAATTGGAGAGCAACAAGAACAAAACTGGATGATTCATTAGATGTGTTTGCATGCCACGGTGTTAGCGGCATTTGGGGAGCATTAGCAACCGGAATATTTGCTAATCTCGCAGTAAACGCTTCAGGGGCAAATGGAGCGTTATACGGAAATCCGCATCAGCTTTTAGTTCAGCTGATAGCGATTATTGTTGTAGGCGCTTATTCATTTATTGGATCATATGTCATATTAAAAGTTATGAGCAGGTTTACTAACATAAGAGTTAGCCCTGAGGAAGAGGAAACAGGATTGGATAAAAGCCAGCATGGAGAAGAGGCTTATAATTAAATAAAAAACAAAACAGGTGAAATAAAATGAAAGAAGACCTTAATAAAAAAGCATTGGATAAAGCAGAAGAAGATGGTGTAAAATTTGTGCAGCTTCAGTTTACGGATCTGCATGGAAGCATAAAAGCTGTCACAATACCTATGCATAAGCTCGCAGAATCATTGGAAAAAGGAACATGGTTTGATGGAAGCTCCATAGAAGGATTTACAAGGATAGCTGAATCTGATATGTACTTGAAGCCAGATCCAGAAACTTATGCTGTATTGCCTTGGGAAGAGCCTAAAACAGCAAGATTCATCTGTGATGTGTACACTCCTGATGGAAAGCCATTTGAGGGCGATCCAAGATACATACTAAGGAAAGCTCTGAAAGAAGCAGAAGAATTGGGTTTTGAATATATGGTTGGGCCTGAGCTTGAATTTTTCTTATTTAAACCAAGGGAAGCTGGAGAGGTTATTCCTGTGCCGCATGATGCAGCTGGTTATTTTGATTTTTCACCTAGAGATTTGGCTGGCGATGTGAGAAGAGATGTTGTACTGGTGTTAGAATCAATGGGAATGGAAGTAGAGATGTCACATCATGAAGTTGCTCCAGGCCAGCATGAGATAGATTTCAAATATGGTTATGCTCTAAAACAGGCAGACCGCGCAATAACATTCAAGCATGTTGTTAAGTCAATTGCAAATAAACATGGGATTTATGCGACATTTATGCCCAAGCCTATATTTGGCATTAATGGATCAGGAATGCATGTACACCAAAGCTTGTTTGACATCAAAACAGGAAAGAACGCATTTTTTGATGCAAATGACAGCTATAAACTAAGCAAGATAGCAAAGAGTTTCATTGCTGGACAACTGAAACATGTTAAAGCAATGGCAGCTGTTGTAGCTCCTAAAGTAAATTCTTACAAGAGATTAGTGCCTGGTTTTGAAGCTCCGGTTTATATCTGCTGGGCTCAGATTAATAGAAGCGCTTTAATCAGAATACCAAGATACAGCCCTGGAAGAGAACAAGCTACAAGGGCAGAATTGAGATGCCCTGACCCAAGCTGCAATCCATACTTGGCGTTTGCAGTAATGCTGAAAGCTGGGTTAGATGGCATTAAGCAAAAATTAGAGCCTCCAAAACCTGTTGAAGAGGATGTTTATGAGTTTGATGAAGCAAGCTTAAAAACCCATAATATTGACACATTACCTGGCTCATTAGGAGAAGCAATGGAAGCTTTGAAGAAAGATAAGATGATCCAGGAGGCATTAGGCAGCCATACATATCCAATATACATTGCTGCTAAGAAAGCCGAGTTTGATGAATTCAGGCTTCAGGTAACAAAATGGGAATTGGATAAGTATTTTGAGACGACTTGATTTTAGCTAAAACCCTAATTTCAGCATCTCGATTTCATAATATTTGTGCTTATCTAAAAACAAGACTATAAAATATCCTTCTTTTTCTTTTGTTAGGATTGCCCTTAAATTACTTCCAAATCTCTTAACAAAACCAATTAAATCGCGGTCTTGTTTGGATTGTATTGGGTTAGCCTTATATTCTTTGCAATTTTTTACCCATTCAATAAGCTCCTGCTGCTGCGTTTCTTTTAAGTTGTTAAAGCATTTATTGAAATGGCCTTCAAATTTGACATCGCTTTCAAGTATTGTTTGGATAATCTTTCTGGCTTCTTCATGCTGCAAGTTCTATCGCCTCTTTGTAGGTGTCAATATATACACCCAGGTTCTTGGATTGTTTGTATTTACGCAATAACCCATAATAATCTCCAATGTATTGGTTTAAATGGGTTTTTAAATTTTTTTTATCATAACTGAATATTAATGCATTGATGAGGGCGTTTGAAATCAGCTTAATATCACTAGCTTTTTTCTTAAGATTGTAAAGCTGCTTTGGATCAAGAACCACATTTTTAGAGAGATATTCTATTTGAAGCAAAAAGTCTCTTAATTCTTTTTGATGTTCCTCTTTGTTTAAGATGTGGTTAATCAGAAGCTCGTAAGTGTGTAAGATGCCATCTATGTTTATGTCAAACTCTTTTTTAGGCGCATATGCAAAATTGCTGATGCTTATCTGTGAAAGTGAACTGAAAAAGAGGGAATTAATGGAAGATTCTGGAATGAAATTTACATGAATCTTGCCTTTTTTGTAATCCTCTTTATTGTATTTTGTGAATATAAAAATGTCAATATCATTATAATGTGTGTTGAAGAGGAAGGATCCGGATATTATGATTTTTTTGCTTTTGTGCTTTTTCCTTATTTGATTAAGTATTTTTAACGCTTTAGGAATCCGCTTTTCAATCATGCAGTCCTTTCCTTTAATGTTGACCTCATCTATGTTAAAGAAGGATATCATAGCCCTTAATTTTGGTTTTATGTATCTATAATAATAAGTTTTTTCGTTTATATTGAGAGGTTTTTTCTGCAGTTTCTTTTTTAGGATAGTCAGCTGCAGTTCAGTGAATATCCTTCTCCTTAACTGAGATTCGTTTTTCCTTACAGCATCAATGGTTATTAAATTTTCCATTTTATGATAATAGGTTATCATATATTTATATATAAATGTTTTGGTTTTTGAGATAAAGAAATATCATATAAGGGAGCATTTAGAGAGCACTTAATTCTAGTTATTACCATTCTAAAATGGTATTTTTACAAAAATTATTTAAATAAACAAGCATTTGTAGATTAAAAGTTTATATGAGGGATAATAATGGCACAAAAAACATTTGAAGGACCAATGATTGCACTGGTTACGCCTTTGCGTGATGGGGCAGTTGATAAGGAAGATGCTGATGGGCATATTCAACAGCTTTATGACGATGGTTTTAGAGTTATCGTTCCTATTGGAACTACTGGTTCTGGATTTGCTTTAACTCCACAGCAAAGAGAGGATATGTTAGAAGTTGCTTTGGATTGTAAAAAGGAGCTTAGAGGTCTAGAAGTTATTTGCGGTGTAATGAGGAGAACAACGAATGACATATTTGAGCAGATTGATGCAGCCAAAGATCTGCCTGTTGATGCTTTTTTAGTGGCGCCACCAATGCAAGAGGATGTTGATGCAAGTATGATTAGTAAGATGTTCATGGACATAGCTGGAACTACCGATAAACCATTAATAGTATATAATTTCCCGGGAAGGATGGTCGGTGGTTTTGCTTTTGATGCCGCACTGATAGATCAAATAAATACAGAGGTAAAGGGTCAGATTATTGGTGTAAAAGACTCTGCAGCGCAACCTGTTTTGCTGACTGATTTAGTCTCTGCTTATGCTGAGGGGAGATGGTCTAGCCCAAAAGTGCAATATTTTCCAGGAAATGATGCTCATCTAGCTAAATGTTTTAAAGAAATGAGAGCTGCAGCTTATGGTTTGCTAATTGGCTATATCTCAGGAGCTTCAAACCTCTTGCCTATTGCATTAGCAGAAAGAGCAATCTATGATGCAGCCCTAAAAGGTGATTATGATAGGGCAGAAAAGATTCAAGAGTATCTTATAAACCAGGTATTTAGCCCAGTCCTTTGGGAACATGCTAAGAAATTTGGCGGCGAAGCACCAATTTTAAAGACAATGATAAGTGCATTGCATGCCTATCCGAGAGATGTTGCTGCAGGATTGACTCAACCAGTAGGTGCAGATTACATAAGATTTGGGAATGACGCAGTGCGTATTAACCGAGAAGTTGACAATCTTTTAGCCGCTAGATAATCAATTCAGCCTTTTTTATTTTTAATTTTGCTGTGTTTTTATTCTCTTCAATTATTTCTGAATCAATTATTTTTAGTTTTTTATGGAATAATGGGCAGTTAAGAACTAATGATTCGTATTCGCCGCCTTCGCCAGCTAGGTTTATGCCGATTTTTTTGTTTATGTTAACCAATTTATTGATTATGCCATTATCGATTTGTTTATTTAACCATCCTGCATCTAATCCTTCTGCTGCTATTGAAGTGATTATTACTTCAAAATTATTAACCAATAATTCCTTCAACAGTTCTTCCTGGCCTTTATGCCACAATGGAGAATAACATTTTATTTTCAATTGTTTGCAGATTTTTTCAACCCTTTCTTTTTGGTATGTTGAGAATAGAGCGCCTGTAACGATACCTCGGATTTTATATTCTTTCTTTGCTTTTTCAATTGCTTTTTTTAAATCTTTCAATTCCTTTTCTTTCTCTCCTTCTGTCTCTTGTTCTATCAAGGGAATCTGCATTGATTCAGCTTGAAGTTTTACTAAATCAACATTGGGTGTATGGAACATATAAGAATCAGGGTTTTTGCTTTTTAAGGTTACAATACATTTTATCGGAAATCCTTTATTTTTCATTAAATACGTAGCGTATAAGCTATCTTTACCTCCACTTATCAGAGCTGCAAGATGAGGGTTGGGATTTAATGTATCAAGATAATCAGATTTTCTCTTAAAGCCAGCCTTTTTTGAAAGAACTTCTATTGCTTTATCAAATTTTGAGCCATACTGCGCTGCTTTTTTTGGCCTGAAGGCAAGCTCTGAGGGGATTCCGATGTCTTGTGCAACTAATCTTAAGATATATTTTTTTATGTTGCCTTCTATTTTGTATTTTGAAGGTATTTTAAGGGAATAGTCTATCAAATCTTTTTCTAAAAATGGTAATCTTAGCTCAATATTATTTGATTTTGAGATTGCTAAATCTCTGGTTAGATCCCTATTGTAGATATTGTTTAGGCCATTAACACATTCATTGTTTATGTCTTCTGATTTAACATGCCGTTCATAGCCTGCAAATATCTCTTCTGAACCAAGGCCTGAGAACATAACTTTAATCTTGTCCTTTTTTGAGTGTTCCATCGCAAGGAATAAAGGCAAGGCAACCCCAACTTTAACAACATTTGAATCATTAATTGTTTTGATTATTTTTTGTATATATTTTTCAGTTTGCTTTAGATTAATTTTTCTAATCTTTAGTTTTAGATTTAATTCTTCTGCTGCTTTTTTTGCCCAGATTAGGTCTTGGGCTTCTGTTATCCTTTTATCAGAAACTGCAGATGTGTAGCAAACAAAATCTAAGTTCAGCTGCTTGCAAACATAGGCGATGAATACTGAATCAATTCCGCCAGAAAACAATATTCCAAATCTATCTTTCGGAGCAGAGGTTTTTATTGAATTGATTAGCAAAGTTTTTAATTTAAGTTTTATAGAGTTTAAGCTATCTTTAGTTTCTTCTGGAAGCGTAAAATTAGCATTCTGAAAGCCTATCATAGCATATCCATAAAATACGGCTCTATTTAAAAAGGTTGATAATCTAACTAAGAATTTTGAATCTCAATGCGGCAAGGCACTGATCTTAAGAATGTTAAAACCTCTTAAAGCATAGCTAACTTCACTAAATTGATTCATCGCAAATTTAAAATTTTTGAGTGTGATAAGAATAATTATTATCTCCTGACAATGAATGATTGAGGAGCTCTTTCATGCTGACTAACTGCCCAAAGGCAATTTAGAGAGGGATTATGTGAAAATTCGCCTACTACGCCGCCAACTGGTGAAAATTCACCTACTAGGTTACCAAAGTTGGTGGTCCCATTATATAATAATCCAGTTGAAGGATCATAAGCAGGATCGATACATGATGACCTCCAAGGCAGATTATCAGGCATACCTCTCAAGGCTTCAGACATCCTTTCTGCTTCTTCATTCAACCCTAAGAGTTTCATTGCAATTACTCCAATTACACAAGCATTCAACGCTTCTTTGCAAAATCCGCTATATGTCTCAGGTTTGTCACTTTTAATACTCACAAATGAAGCATATAATCCTGAATCAAGATAACATCCTGCTTGTTCCATTCTTTCAAATACTTCCCTGCCTTCTTTAACTGATCCTTGTGCGCCTAATGTAAATGCATACCAAACATTTTCAAAAGGATAAATCCTATCAGCTACATTATGAAATTCTGGTTTTTCCGCATGGTTACGAACCAAATAAGAAAGAATCCCGTCAACTAATACACTATAAGGTGCTGATTTTTCCGCAAAATCAGAAACCAATAAGCCTGTGCCCGTATCATACAAAGGCGAGCTTCTGATATTATCAATAACTCTTTGCCCTTGTCTGCTACCCCTTATTGCAGTTACAGCAAGAGCATAAGCAGTATTTACTTCTGCAGTATATTGATGAGTTCCCTCTCCAAAAATTCTTTTCCCAGTTACATCAAAAAAATCTGGTTTATCAATCAATCCATCTTTCGGGAAAAGATGTTCTTTTTCTACCTTATCCAAAATTCTTCTAGCTAAGCTTACTTGCGAAGCGTTTCCTGCCCTATTTAAAGCTAATGCCCAGAAGAACTGGACAGGAAGATTGGCAATACAATCTGAATAGGATAGATGGTCTAATACTAAACCATCTTCTTTTCTCATAAGTGTTTTTGGATTCCCAGCATCATCATTGTATAACGTTGATTTTCTATTCATTACTACACCTAATGCTTTTTTTGCTACATCATCATGACCTAATGCAGCAGCTGATAAAGCTAAAATTGCCTGATCTATACTATGGTTAGTGCAATGAGTAATTTCATGCCGAAAATCATAACCTTCAACTCTAAGAATAACTCCATCCCTCGGTGTGAGAAATTCTTTGCCTATTTCCCAATCTAGAACTCTTTCCGTAAGTTCTTCTGAGGATATTTCAGTAGCAGTTTCCATTCAGTTTATGTAGGAATCCCGTATAGTTAATAAACCTTTCTACCACATTTGAGTCGTAATGCAGAACAGCCTTAGCTAAATATGCTATATCTCCAACTTAACATATTCTCCTGTTATTAACAAGCCATTAGCTTACCAATGTCAAGAACCGCCCCACTAAAGTAGGGGGCGTGTTCTTGAGCATGCTCATAAATATACTATAATCACCAAATGTATTGGACTTTGTCCATCAGTCAATTAGACGGCCAGTATATTTCTGACATATCAAAACAGGTATGCTAATAGGATCTGGCATGAAAGCAGCAGATTCTTAAGAAGGCGTATTGATGAAAACCTGGATACGTTTGACAGAGTTGGTTGATTGATTATGCCAGGATAAATTCTTCTATAATGTTGCAACAGTTATTCTTTTATATTAGTAGACAATACTAGTGGTTATGGCAGAATTTAAAGAGATTTCAAAAGCTCGCTTAGTAATGGCCCTGATGTATTCCAGCGAGGATGATTTAAGGAAAGTTAGAGAGATATTAATCAAAAAATTCGGTGGGATTGAATTTGAGAGTGAGGAGTTTGACTTTAATTTCACTGATTATTATGAGGCCGAGTTTGGGAAATCATTAAAAAAAAGGTTCATTATTTTTAAAAAAACGATAAACAGAGAGGAATTGGTGAAGATAAGGATTTATACGCAAGATTTAGAGGATAAATTAAAGAAAAGAAACAAAAGAATCGTAAATATTGACCCAGGATATATGACAAAAGACAATCTAATCATGGCTTCACTAAAAGAACAGCCGTACAAGATTTGTTTAGGAAATGGCATCTTTGGGCATATGATTTTTATGTTCAAGAAAAATGATGTGATCTCTTTCAGGCATACATTTCCTGATTATCTGGCTCAAAAGGAGTTCTTCATTAATGCTAGGAAAAGTTTATAAAATATCACCTATTTTTCTTAAGCATGTCAGTAACAAAAGATATATTAAAAGTCCATTTAGTTGAGGGCAAGTTAGAGGAAGGCCATGAAATTGGGATAAGAATAGACCAGACCTTAACACAGGATGCAACCGGGACAATGGCTTATCTGCAGTTCGAGGCATTAGGCATTCCAAAAGTTAAGACAAAATTATCTGTAAGCTATGTTGACCATAATATATCTGAAACAGGCAGGCAAAATATTGAGTTTCTTAGGACATTTGCAGATAGATATGGAATAGTGTTCTCAGAGCCTGGCAATGGCATTTGCCATCAGGTCCATTTAGAAAGGTTTGCCAAGCCTGGCCTAACATTAGTGGGCTCTGATTCCCATACGCCTACTGCAGGAGGCATTGGAAGCATAGCAATTGGAGCAGGTGGTTTAGATATTGCTGCTGCCATGGCTGGATATCCTTTTTACCTAAAGATGCCAAAAATAGTAGGGATAAAACTTAAGGGAAGATTGAATGACTGGGTTTCTGCAAAAGATATAATCCTGCATATCCTAAAAAAATTAACAGTTAAAGGGGGGGTTGGCAAAATATTTGAATATTTTGGAGAAGGAGTTAAAACATTAACTGTTCCAGAAAGAGCAACAATCACAAATATGGGTGCTGAACTAGGGCTTACAAGCTCGGTATTCCCGTCTGACAGCGTTACTAAAGAATTTTTAATTGCGCAAAACAGAGAGATTGATTGGAAAGAAGCAAAAATGAATGAAGAGGAGTTTGATGAAATAATTGAGATTGATCTAAGCAAGATAGAGCCTTTGATAGCATTGCCTTCTTCACCTGATAATGTAAAGAAGGTTAGTGAAGTTGAGGGCATTGATGTAAAACAGGTTATTATTGGCTCTTGCACTAATTCAAGCTATAAGGATTTAGCAATGGTTGCTAATGTCTTGAAAGAGTATGATATCAGCGAAGATGTTGATTTCAATATCAACCCTGGCTCTAAACAAGTTATAGACAGTTTAGAAAAAGAAGGCTTGATTGGATATTTAAGAAAAGCAAAGGTCTGTGAGCCAGCTTGCCTAGGGTGCATAGGGATGGGGCAAAGCCCTTTACCAGATACAGCTACCTTGAGGACATTCAATAGAAACTTTAAAGGAAGGTCAGGAACTAAAGATGACCTAAACTACCTTTGCTCCCCAGAGGTTGCTGTTGCTGCTGCCATTAATGGAAAGATTACAGATCCGAGAAAACTAGGAAAATACCCTAAAATCAAGATGCCAGTTAGATTTGTGATAGATGATAAAGGGATTATAAATCCAAAGGGCAGCTCTAAGATTCAAAGAGGAGAGCTAATAGCTCAATTACCATTAAATAATCCATTAAAAGATGATTTAAAAGGAACTGTTCTTATAAAAACAGGGGATAATGTAACTACTGATGATATTATGCCTGCTGGATCAAAGATATTGCCGTTAAGATCGCATATTCCTAGGATTAGCGAGTATGTATTCAGCAATATTGACGCTAATTTTTCAAAAAGAGCGAGAGAAAACAAGCCTGGATTTATTGTTGGAGGAGAGAATTATGGCCAGGGAAGCTCAAGAGAACATGCAGCATTAGCTCCAATGTATTTAGGAATCAAGGCAGTTATTGCAAAATCATTCGCAAGGATACATAAGGCAAATTTAATAAACTTCGGGATTTTGCCATTAGAATTTGTTAATAAAAAGGATTATAATAAGATTAATCAAGATGATAAAATAGAGATCAGTAGAATAATAGAATCATTAAAAAATAAAAAAAATTTGGTTACTAACCAAGGTATTGAGCTAAGATATGATCTAAGCCCAAGAGACATAGCTATCATAATCTCAGGAGGAACATTAAACCATATTAAAACATGCATAAAATAACATTAATCAAAGGAGATGGCACTGGACCAGAGATAGCAGAAGCTATGAAAAGATGCGTTGAAGCGACTGGAGTTAATATCGAGTGGGATGTCCAGGAAGCAGGAGCTGATGTCATGGACAAATATGGCACTCCATTGCCTGAGCAGGTGATTGAATCCATTAAAAAAAATAAAGTGGCTATCAAGGCTCCGCTAACTACTCCAATAGGCTCTGGATTTAGGAGTGTTAATGTTGCGCTGCGGCAGGAGCTAGGCCTTTTCGCCTGTGTCCGGCCTTGCAGGTATTATGCTGGCGCCAAATCGCTGTTAAAAAATCCAGAAAATGTGGATATTGTCATTGTTAGAGAGAATACAGAAGACCTTTATGCAGGCATCGAATTTGAAGAGGGAAAGCAAGAGACAAAGAATTTAATTGACAGCATTAAAGCATTGACTAAAAAGAATATAAGGCCTGATTCAGGACTATCAATAAAGCCAATATCAAGGTTCGGAACAGCTAGAATAGTAGAATTCGCATTTGATTATGCTGTAAAAAATAAAAGAAAAAAGGTTACAGCAATTACCAAATCAAACATCATGAAATTTTCAGATGGATTATTCCAGCATGTTGCAGAGAGTACAGCAAAAAACTATCCTAATATCGCATTTGAGCATGTCTTGGTTGATAATATGTGCATGCAGCTGGTCCAGAAACCAGAGCTTTATGATATCTTAGTTTTGCCAAACCTTTATGGAGATATAATCTCTGATTTATGCGCAGGCTTGGTTGGAGGATTGGGTGTTGCTCCAGGAGCGAATATAGGGGAAAAATATGCTGTGTTTGAGGCAACACATGGCTCTGCGCCAAAATACAAAGGCCTGAATAAGGTAAATCCTACTGCTTTGATATTGAGTGCAGTGATGATGCTAAGGTATATCAACGAGGAAGAAGCTGCTGAAAGATTAGAAAAATCTGTTGCAAAGGTTATTCGTGAGGGAAAATATGTCACATATGACCTAAAGCCAACAAGGGATGATCCTAAAGCAGTAGGCACTAAGGAGATGGCTGATGCAATAATCAGGGAGATTAAATGTTAGTATGATATCAAAAGGTATAAATATCTGAGGTATTTTCTGGGTTGTCAATAGGGGGTTAAATGAACAATATCTATTTAATTGATGTAACAAACAGGGACGGAGTCCAAACTGCAAGGTTAGGATTAGCTAAGCTAGAGAAGACTATACTCAATCTAAAATTAAATAGGATGGGTGTTTTTCAGTCAGAGTTTGGGTTTCCTACAACGAATCATGAAACCAACTACCTTAATGCCAATCTAGAGCTTGTTGAAAATAAGGTTATTGATAAGATGCGTTTAGGCGGATGGATAAGGGCTGTTAAAGAAGATGTTGAAACTTCTCTAAAACTTGTGCCCAATTTAAAGCATATCAACATGTCTATTTCTACGTCAGAACAAATGACTATGGGGAAATTTCTTGGCGGGAAAACAAGGGAGGATATATTAAATGCTATGGTTGAAGCGTTAAAAACAGCAAAAGAGTTGGGCATAGAAACAGTTGGTGTGAATGCTGAAGATGCTTCAAGGACTGATGATGCTTTTTTGCATAAATTTGCATTGGCTGCAAAGGATAATGGGGCAGACAGGATAAGGTATTGTGATACGCTTGGCTTTGATGATCCATTTACCATTTATAACAGGATTAAATTATTAGCTGAAAAAGTCGAACTGCCAATTGAATTGCACGGCCACAATGATTTGGGATTAGCTGTTGCAAATTCTGTTGCTGGAGCTAAAGGATGTTTGGATGGCGGGCAAGACGCTTATATAAATACAACTATAAATGGCATTGGAGAAAGGGCTGGAAATGCTGACATGTTATCTGTTATCCTGGCAATTAAAAAAGCGGCTGGTTATAATGATAGATACTCCAAAGCTTTAAAAGGCATCGACCTAAAACAATCTTATAATCTGGCAAAGTATGCTTCTTATGCATTTAAAATTCCAATACCCATAAACCAAGTAGGTGTTGGTGATAATGCGTTTGCCCACGAGTCTGGAATTCATGCGGATGGCGCGCTAAAGGACAGGAGAAATTATGAGCTTTATGATTTTGAAGAGCTTGGAAGAGGAGAAATAGTTCAAGTTGAAACTGGAAGGAAGATAACAACAGGGGAATATGGGGGAATAAAGGGATTCAAACATGTGTACGGGGAGATGAATGTAACTTTTAAAGATGAAAACGAAGCTAAGAAGGTATTAGAGCTGGTAAGATTTGCTAATGTACATACGCAAAAGCCATTAACAGAAGAGGAGCTGTTATTTGTGTATAAACACCCTGAAATCGCGAGAAAGGTAATAACCATTGTGCCTTTTACTAACAACTAGAAAACGAAAGATATAAATAGGATTATTCTACTTCAATCTTATGGAAAAAATTGAACATGAGATTTGCCCGATGTGCAGGCAGAAGACCTTAGTGCTCACAGAGGATGAGATGGAAGTGCCTTATTTTGGGAAGATGGCCTTATTCTCAATGACTTGCTCTAACTGCAAATACCATAAAGCTGATATTGAATCTTTAGAAAAAAAAGAGCCTTGCAAATTCACATTTGAGATAGAAAAAGAAGACGATATGAAAGTTAGAGTAGTAAAATCAAGCGAAGCTACTGTTAAAATTCCGCATATAACAACAATAGAGCCAGGCGCTGCCTCAAATGGTTACATAACCAATATTGAAGGCGTATTAAACAGGGTTAAGCACAGCATTGAGATAGCAAAGAATGACGAAGAAGATGAAGAAGTTAAGAAAAAAGCGAAAAATTTGCTAAAGAAGTTAACAAGGATTAGGTGGGGACAGGAAAAGCAGAAGATCATCATAGAAGATCCTAGCGGCAACTCTGCTATAATCAGCGATAGGGCTATTAAGACTAGATTGTAAATAATAACCTAAAAAAGAGGTAGTTAAAATTCCTTATGGGATAGGAGTAGTTGAAATAACCGCAAGCTTTATTTTTTTGCTGGTATTCGGAATAATAGTCTTAATATTTTCAAGATATCATCCAAAGCTAAAGATGTGGGGCATTGTCATAATAAGCACTGCTGTAGTGTTTTTAATCGCTATATTGGCATTTATTTTATTTTTTATTAGGGCAGGGTATCATAGATTGTTATAGGTGGTGGTTTTATGGTTAAAATAGGGATAATTGGCGGGTCTGGATTAGATAATCCAAAAATTTTGAAAGATGAAAAGGATATTGACGTTGATACTCCTTATGGAAAGCCCACTTGTAAATTGAAAATTGGCAGGATTAAGGGTGTTGATTGTGTTTTGATCGCAAGGCATGGCAGAGAGCATACATGCCCTCCTACTGAAGTCAATTTTCGGGCTAATATAGATGCACTAAAAAAGCAAGGAGTTACACATATTCTAGCAACAACTGCCTGCGGCAGCCTCAGAAGGGATATCGAACGAGGGGATTTAGTTATACTGGACCAGTTTATAGATTTTACAAGGCATAGGAAAATAACATTTTATGACAAATTTGAGCCTCACAAGCCAACACACGTGGCAATGCCCGACCCATTTAATAAGGAGCTAAGAAAAATCCTGATAAATACCGCACAAGAGCTGAATATTAAGCATCATGAAAAAGGGACTGTTGTTACAATAGAAGGCCCAAGATTCTCGACCAGAGCTGAATCAAGGATGTTCAGGCAATGGGGCGCTGATGTGATCAACATGAGTGTTGCGCCAGAAGCAATATTGGCAAATGAAGCTGGAATCCCTTATGCGGCAATTGCAATGTCAACTGATTATGACTGCCTTTTTGATGATATACCTCCGGTAACTTGGGAAGAGATCCTAAAAGTTTTTGGCGAGAATGTTGAGAAGGTCACAAGCTTGTTGATTGAATCAATTCCTAAAATAAGATAATCAAAATAATCCGGATATCTTTCCATCTTTATCTATATCAATCAGCTCAGCAGCTGGATGCTCTGGCATGCCTGGCATGACCATTATGTCTCCGCAATAGGCCACAATAAATCCTGCTCCAGTACAAGGAGATAACCTTTTTACATTTATTTTAAAGCCGATTGGCCTGCCTAATAATGAAGGGTTATCGCTTAGGCTCATCTGTGTTTTTGCCATGCACACAGGCAGATGCTCTAATTTTAATTTTTTTATCAAGGCAATATTTTCTTCAGCCTCATCATCATAATTGACCCCGTCTGCTCCGTATAGCTCTTTTGCTATCATTTCAATTTTGGATTTAACAGGGATATTTAAGGGGTATAGGAATTGGAATTTGGATCCGTCATTCTCTATCAATTGTAAAATTTTATTTGCTAAGTCCAATGCTCCTTTGCCCCCTTT
Organism: uncultured Methanosarcinales archaeon; assembly: GCA_964550945.1. Taxonomy (GTDB): domain Archaea; phylum Nanobdellota; class Nanobdellia; order Woesearchaeales; family CAZKBD01; genus CAZKBD01. The sequence goes on along the minus strand of CAZKBD010000013.1, from coordinate 9,452 downwards.
TGCATGCGCTTCTGACAATGAAAATTTTACGCCCTTTTTCTTACAGAAATCGATAATCTTATTTATTTCTTCAGTGCGGTCATTTGTGAATTTATTAATGGCAACAACAAGAGGCACTCCAAATTTTTGAATATTTTCTATATGCTTTTCCAGGTTAGGCAACGCTTGTTCTAAGTTCCCTTCACCATGCAATTTCAAAGCCCTTATTGTAACCACTAAGACAGCTGCATTAGGCTTTAGGTTTCCGGTTCTGCATTTGATGTCAAAAAATTTTTCAGCCCCCAGATCAGCGCCAAAACCAGCTTCTGTTACAACAATGTCGCCTAATTTTAACGCAAGCTTTGTGGCGATTATGCTGTTACACCCATGAGCGATATTTGCAAATGGGCCTCCATGGATAAATGCAGGAGTATGCTCGATTGTTTGGACAAGATTAGGGTCAATGGCATTTTTTAATAATGAGGCGATTGCCCCTTCAAATCTAAGGTCTTTGACCTTTACAGGATCCCCATCACGATTGTAGGCAACAATAATATCAGCGATTCTTTTTTTAAGATCGATAATGTCTGTAGTTAAACAAATCACAGCCATTAATTCGGATGCCACTGTTATTTTAAAACCATCCTCTCTTTTTACTTCTTTTTTGCTGGAAAGGCCCACCATAACTTTTCTTAAAGCCCGGTCATTGATATCCAAAACTCGCTTCCAAGTAACTCTTTTTTCATCTATCCTAAGCTTATTGCCTTGGTACATATGGTTATCAATAAGGGCAGAGAGTAGATTGTTTGCTGTGGTTACTGCATGGATGTCTCCTGTAAAATGCAGATTGATATCCTCCATCGGCAGCACTTGGCTATAGCCTCCTCCACAAGCGCCGCCCTTAACTCCAAAGACAGGACCTAAACTTGGCTCCCTCATACAAACGATTGCTTTTTTTCCTAATTGGTTTAATGCCTGGCCTAGTCCAATTGTTGTTGTTGATTTTCCTTCTCCGAATTTTGTTGGTGTGACGGCTGTGACCAAAACCAGTTTAGAGTCCCTTTCCGGTAATTTTTTTAATAAAGAATGAGGAACCTTAGCAATATTATCCCCATATAGGATTATATGGTTATGTATGCCTATCTTTTCAGCAATATTCTTAATAGGCTCTAGTTCAATTGATTGTGCTATTTCTATATCTGACTTTCCCATACAAAATGGTTGAAATAATCTATTTAAAAATCTATCGTTCTAATAGTAACTAATGTCTAATTCTCAGAGATTACTCTCTTTATTCCTTTTTTATCCTCTAAAAACTTTTTGTATTCATTAAAATTTTTAAAACTCCTTAAAAAGATGATCCTTTTGGTTTTGTCAATGCAGTAAACATAATGTAATTTGTCTTTTTTTGCCCTGAAGATGAAATTTCCCCCTATATCTTCCTCGAACTTATGGAGCTCGTGAAATGCTATATGATTGCAATCCAGAATAGTTTGCACAATTTGGCTTATTACTTTTTCATCTTTTAGGTCTTTCTTAAAATGATGTGAGATAATGACTTCTTTAACCAAAGGCCTTAATTCCATAAAATGGTCATGGCAATTGATGCAATGAGGGCCTTTATCTGTGCATGGGTAAGTTAGTTGCATGGTTTTATTAGTAAAAGAACTTGTTTATATTGATTGTTGTTTTTTGAAGAGAAAAGGTTAGAATGAAGTTATCTCTAACCAAAAACTCCAATCATTGGTTGGAGAAATAAGCTGGGTAAGGATTTGCTGAGGGGTGGGGGCAAATTGCCACCCTCCTTTCGGACTTATTCTCATGTTTATAGTAAGTTCTCTGTTGAGGATAGGAAAATGAGATTTATTGAAACGGGTTTGAGAGTTTAGTTTAAAGTTTTGTTCCATCTATGAATGTTAGTACCCAATTCATCTGAAACCTTCACATTAGCACTGGACATTGACGCGTAAGCTATATAAACACCCTTTTCTTCCTAGCTTGTTATGGATATGTCAGAAACTTACCACCTAATCTATGACTAGTGGCAAGCTTTGCTTGTTTTCAATTTTCGTAGTATGGTAAGTTTCTGAGCATGCTCAAAAACCACTATAAAATCAGGGTGGCTTCAAACATGCCACCTCTCTTTGATGAGTGGTTTTTGACAAAATTGATTCAAATAAGGCATTAGTCGTATTTCAAGGGAAACAAGTTAGGAGATTATGGCATGACAACCACTGGTATTTCTCGATTATTGATATAGTTGCAGTTTTAACTGATAGATCTATTCCTAAAAGGTATTGGTCAGATTTAAAGATTAAACTTAAAGAAGAAGGGTTTGAAGCGTACGATAAAATCGTACAGTTGAAATTGCACACTGAGAATGGTCAAATAATGATAGATTACACCCAAGTTGCCTAATGCCTAAATAACCTCATGCCTAAAGATTGATCAGTATTCGATTGCGAGCTTATGCTCTCCATCCTGATATACATGCCCTTTCTTGATTTTGTCTAATCCTAGTTCTCTGCTAAACTCCGTAGGTAATCTTATTGTAACAGAGCTTCCTGACTTCCAGAACTTGACTTCTTTCCTTTTAATACCCCACAAACCAGCTTTTTTCAGCTTGTCTTCTACTATGTCCATGCTGTCTTCTGACAAATATTCCTCTCCGCAGTTTTCGCAATATTCAACATCTAATATTCCGCAATCTATTCCTTCCATTACTACTCTGTCTTTTTTCCATTTTATTTTTCCGCCGCATGGACATGGATAATTTATTTTTTTCATATGCCTCACCTATATTTCGTAAACAGTGATAGGATATATTTTTGTAAACTCATTAGTTCTAAATTCCCTGTAAACAAGCTTGAACCACTTATACTCCACTATCAATGATCCGTCTTCTCTTATTCTTTTTGCGCCTCTTTTGATGGCTTCCAATATTTGGGATTTGCCAATCCCTCTTAAAATCATCCTGTCAACAACATGCTCTGCTCTTTTTGGGGAATCTCTCCATTGGTTTAGGTTTCTAAACCCAAAATTAATCGTTATCTCCATTAGTATATAGAATTATACAAAAGTATATAAATTTATCTAATTTAGAATACTATTTTAATGCCTAAACAACCTTACACCTGAGAACACCATCGCCATCCCATGCTCATTGGCTGCATCAATGATATCTTTGTCATTAACTGATCCGCCTGGATGGATTATTGCCTTGATGCCTGCTTTTGCAGCTTCATCTACAGCATCCCTGAATGGGAAGAAAGCGTCTGAAGACATTACTCCATTATCAGCCCTTCCTGCAGATTTCATTTTTGCTATTATTGAAGCATCCACTCTTGACATCTGGCCAACACCTAAACCATAAGCTGTTTTATTCTTGCAGAAAACAACTGAATTTGACTTTGTGTGCTTGTTAACTTTCCATGCAAATTTTAAATCTATTAGCTCTTCTTTTGTTGGCTTTCTTTTTGTAACAACTTTAAGATTAATTTTCTCGATATCAGGCCATTCTCTTGTTTGAACCAAAAGGCCACCAGTGACTTTCTTAAAGGTAAACCCTTCATCTGATTTCTCAACTGGTCCTGTTTCTAATAATCTAATATTTTTTTTGTTTTCTTTGATGAATTCCAAAGCTTTTGGCTCGAATTTTGGAGCTATTAACAATTCGATGTACTTTCCTTTAGTCATCTCAGCAACTTTTAAAGAACAAGGCCCATTGATAGCAATTACGCAGCCAAAAGCTGACATTGGATCGACATCATAAGCGGCTTTAAATGCCTCTTCTATTGTTGCTCTGGAAGCAACACCGCAAGGATTGCAATGCTTTATCACAGCAACTGTTGGCTCTTTGAATTCCTTTATCAATTCAAATGCAGCATCTCCGTCAAGGATATTATTGAATGACAATTCCTTGCCTTCCATTATGGTTTTTGCAGTAACAATTGAAGTTTCTTTCTGGAATAGCTCTTTATAGAATGCTGCTTTTTGATGAGGATTTTCGCCATATCTTAAATCACGAATTTTATCAAATGCAAAGGAGATTGACTCAGGAAATCCTGCTCCTAGCTTTTCGTATAGATAGTTTGATATTGCAGAATCATAGCGAGAAGTATGCTGGAATGCTTTTAATGCTAATTGCTCTTTTGTTTTTTTGGTGATTTTTTTGTTTTCCTTTAATTCCTTAATGACCGAAGGATAATCATTTGGATCGACTATAATTGCTACAGATTCGAAATTCTTTGCTGCGCTTCTCACCATTGAAGGGCCGCCGATGTCTATATTCTCAATTATCTCTTCAAATGAGGCATTTTTCTTGACAGTATCCTCAAATGGATATAGATTAACAACAACTATATCGATTAACCCTATGCCATGTTTTTTTGCCTGCTCTAAATGCTCTTTTTTTGACCTTAAAGCAAGGATAGCTCCATGTATTTTGGGATGCAAGGTTTTTACTCTGCCATCCATCATCTCAGGAAAGCCAGTATAATCAGAAACATCTGTGACTTTTATCTTATTGGCCCTTAATAGTTTTGCAGTTCCGCCTGTGGATAATATTTCAATACCTAATTTGCCTAGCTCTTTTGCAAACTCAACTATGCCTTCCTTGTTTGAAACTGATATTAGTGCTATCTTTGTCATTTTGTTAGTTTTTTATGCAAGTTTTTCGTGTAGTTGTAACTCTTTTTTGGCAATCCCTTGGTGTAGTCATAAGTATCCTTAACAGTCTTCTTTACCTGGTGATTTATTCTTTGCTGAATCATTTTAACTGTTTCCCATCCCACCAGAAATGCTCCCATAAACAATAAAAACCAGCTGAAGACCCATATGGACAATCCCGTTATTAGCCCAATAGGCTCGTAAAATCTTGCAATGAAAACAAATTTTCCATAAAACCCAAGAATAACGCTTAAAAAAACCAGTATAACTCCAGCCAAAAGCTTCTTGCCTTTCCACCAGATTATTTTTTCGGTTTGTTCATTCATTTTATTATTACTTTTTTACCCTCTACATTTATTTTTCCTTTTGCAAATAAGTTTATTCCTTCTAAAAGAATTTCTTGCTCAGCTTTTTGCACCTTTTCCTTTAATGTGTCTGCATCATCATTATACTTGACCTCAACAACCTTTTGCAAAATTATGGGGCCTGTATCAGCTCCATCGTCGATAAAAATCAGGCTAGCGCCAGTGACTTTGCATCCTCTCTCCAAGACTGCTTCATGAACGCTCTTGTCCATGCCGCCTGCAAATGCTGGCAATAAAGAAGGATGTATGTTCATGACTTTGTTTAGCCATTTTTGGACAAACCAAGAAGACATTAGTTTCATGTAGCCTATCAACAGGACTAATCCAACTTTGTTCTTCTGTAATAGCTTATCAACTTCTTTATCGTAATCTTCTCTGCTTTTATCTTGGGGGTCTAGGAAAATTGCCTTGATTTTATGTTTTTTAGCCCTTTCAAGGATATAAGCATCTTTTTTATTGCTTAGAACAAAAGAAATATTGACAGCTAGCTTTTTGGATTCTATGGCATCTATCACAGCTTGTAAATCAGTGCCTTTAGTAGAGCCTAAAACCGCTATATTCAACATTAAACCACCATAAGATGTTGTTTGTTCAGTGTTTATAAAGGTTTTGATAAGGGTCATTTTAATGACAAACTTTAAATAAATTTGATGATTATTTATTATTATGTCATTAACTCTTTGCATGATAACTAAAAATGAAGAAAAATTCTTAGAGAGCTGTTTAAGTTCAGTTAAAAGTATAGTTGATGAGATAATAATTGTGGATAGTGGTTCAATTGACAAAACAAAAGAGATTGCAGCAAATTTTAATGCCAAGATTATTGATTTCAAATGGGATAATGATTTTTCTGCTGCAAGAAATGAGTCATTAAAATATGCTACAAAAGACTGGATAATTGTTTTAGATGCTGATGAAGTGGTCTCTGGCAATGATTTGGAAAAAATAAAAAGATTAACTGAAAATAAAGATGTTGATGGGTATAAGTTAATCCAGCGAAATTATTCAGGAAACGGGGAATTTGCTGATAGTTATGAAGAAAGCAAAGGATTTTCTGGTTTTATGCCATCTCCGTTAGTCAGATTGTTTCAGAACCATAAGGGTTTTTATTTCAACAATGTGATCCATGAGGTTGTTGAGGATTCTATCAGAGAGAAAAATGGGAAAATTGTGATTACTAATATCCCCATCCACCATTTTGCTGAATTGAAAGGCAACAAATCCAAGGAATATAAGGATCAGATGTATTACAAGATGGAGAAAAAGCAGATAGAATTAACGCCAAATAATCCAAAGCCCTATTATGAGATCGGTAAGATCCATCTCCAAAAAAAGGAATTTGAAAAGGCAGTTGGTTATTTTGAGAAATCACTTGAGCTTCTTAGGGGGTTTGAGAATCTTGCTATCCATGAGCTTGTTTATTTTGATCTGGGAGAGGCTTATATTAATCTAAAGGAGTTTGAAAAGGCTAAGCCATTTATTGAAGAAGCGATAAAAATAAATCCAAAGCACAAGCTAGCTCATTTTTATCTTGGCCTTATTTACGACGAGAAAAATGATCTGGACAAGGCAGCGTATAGTTATGAGAAGGCAGTTATAACAAATCCAAAATCTGAAAACGCTTATAACAATCTAGCAATATTGTACATTAAAAAGAAAGAATATGAAAAAGCCCACAATATTTTATTGAAAGCTATAAAGATTAACCATCCAAAGAAAAAACAGATGCAGGAATTATTAAAAGATATTGAGAGAAAATTAGGCTATAGTTATTCTGCTTCTATTGGTTGATCTCTTCTGCCCTTGCTTTGTCAATCAGAAGCTGGGCAATCTCTTCTGGCAGGTTAGCAACATCCTCTTCTTCAAAAGGACCATATTCTTCAAGCTCTGTGCCAACAAATTTTGGAACGGCATGTAAAAATCGCACTAATTTTGTTTCATTTTTGTCAATCTTTTTGTCAATAGCTGCCTCTTTTTGATGAGCTTGAACTGGAGGAATTGCTGGTTTTGGCTCTGTAGTTGTTGCTGATGAGCTGAACAATCTCAATGCAACATATTGCCGATTTTCGTCAAGCACAGTAACCAAAGAATCAAAAAGCTCTTTCTCTTCTTTCAGCATTGAAGAGCTATCAATAATATTTGTTTTAATTTTGCTTTTATCCAAAGCCATATTTACTATTTTTTTTTCTCTTTTTTCATATAATTCTTTCAATATTTTCCTTACGTTGTATATCTCTTTCTCAACTCGATTCTTTTCGTCAAAATCAGTCAGCGTAGCCCCGCTGATAACCCTTTGCTTTTCATGTATGTATTCCCGTACGTCATCAAAGAATGTTTCATGTAATTTCTGAAGCTCTTCCCTGTCTTTTTCTCTCCTCAATAACTCAAATAAAGTTGCGTAAGAGATAACAATCTCTTTATTTTCTGCCATTAAACCTCCCCAAATGAAAATATAGCGCATTCCTATTTAAACTTTTATGTAATCCCTTAAAATAATGGCAATATTTATATTAGACACCCTAATAGCAGGATAGTATGGTGACGCTTGATTTCAAGGATTTTCAGTTTCAGGAAAAAGGAGATAACATCAGATTCATCTTTTTAAGGATTTTTTATTTTGAGGTAAAAAAGCAGGTTTTAGGGGAGATCTCTAGCTTTAAAATTAATAAGAATTCAATAACATTTGAAGATATACCCGAGAAAAAAGCCAGAAATAAGTTCAATATTATATTGGAAGAGGGGTTTAAGGGGCTAAAAAGCTGCCTTAATAATAAAAAAGCGGTTTATGTCCATCAAAATTCTGGCATTCCTTTGATTGGAAGCAATTATTTTGGATTGGTTGATAGGGGCACAAACATAATTGAGATAAAGCCAACAACTGGCTGCAATTCGGATTGTATTTACTGCTCTGTTGATGAAGGCAAATCATCCAGAAGAGAGGTTGATTTTGTTGTTGAAGAAGGCTATTTGGTTAAAGAGCTTAAAAAACTGGTCGAATTTAAGGCAATTAATGATATTGAAGCCCATATAAATGCTCAAGGAGAGCCATTGTTGTATGCTGATATTGTAGAGCTTGTTAAGGATGTAACAGCTATAAAGCACATCAAAACAGTATCTATCGATACAAATGGGCTGCTTTTGACAGAAAAGCTGGTTGATGAGCTAATAGAAGCAGGCTTAACAAGGTTTAATCTGTCTATAAACGCCCTTGATTTAGAATTAGCACAGAAGATTGCTAATTGCAAGTATAATGCAAAGAGGATTGTTGAGATTGCAGGATACATCTCAAAAAAGGCTGATCTTATTATAACGCCTGTTTGGGTTCCTGGTTTGAATGATGATGAGATACCCAAGCTGGTTGAATTTGCAAAATCTTTGCAAAATAATAAACATGAGGTATCATTAGGTATCCAAAACTTTCTAAATTATAGGTTTGGCAGGAATCCTTCTAAAGAGATGCCTTTTGAAAGATTTTACGAAAAATTAAGAGGGTTGGAGAATAAATATAAAATTCAGCTTGTAGTAGACTGCTCAAAATATAACATAATCAAGACAAAACAGCTGCCAAAACCCTTTCAAAAAGGTGAGATTGTTAAAGCCATGGTTGTATGCCAAGGCCGCTTAAAAGGTGAGAATCTGGCTGTTGCCAAAGAAAGGGTAATTGCAGTCCCAAATTGCTACAAAGAAGGGGATATTAAGGTCAAAATAACAAGAACAAAGCATAATATATTTATTGGTAAGTTGATTTAAGGAAGGATATCTTCACCAAACTCGTAAGGAGTATATTCTATTTCATACAAATCGTTGCTGTAGGACCTTTTGAATTCTATCCTTAATACGCCCGGATCTTCCTCTTTAACATACCTGTAGTTTGGTTGTTTTTTAATATCATCAAATTTGACAAAAATCTCTTTTGAAGAGCAATCAGAGTTTACTTCTTCTTTTTTTAAGAGTATGCTCTTTTGGTATATCTCTAAATCATTCACTAGTTCATCATTCCACCATTTTGTTGAGAATATTGTTAAGCCGATATTTCCATTTGCAGGAACTGTATTATTATCCATATCCAAGAGTATAATCCTAAAGCTAAAACCCTCTTTTGTAATATTTAATCCTTCTTTGAATGCGCTTAAATCAATATGAGTTATATCATCCTGGCTTATTGTTGAGTCACATTTTTCCGGCGGCAGCTGCAGCGGTGGTTGAGTTTCAACTGTTTCTGTAGAATCAGGCTGTTTAGGAGCAGTTATTGTATCAGTTGTATCTTGAATGGTTGGTTTTTCACTTTCTTTTTGAGCGCAACCAATTAACATAAAAATCAAGATTATTGCAATAGCGTATTTCATTGTATAAACGATAGAATCATAACTAGTATAAAAATGTTATTGAAAAATAAAATAAAAAAAAGAAAGAAACTACTGCGTTTAAGCAGTTGTTGTT
>CAZKBD010000012.1:11601-28770 GCA_964550945.1 uncultured Methanosarcinales archaeon | reverse complement strand
TTTCATGAAACTACTAGTATATAAATGTTAGCAATTATCAACCGCGTCTACTATTATAGTTTATGAGCACTTTTAAGTGATAAAAACAGAAAAACTTAAATATGCCCTCATAATTCAGATAAGGGGCGATCTAATGAAATCAAATCAACCCAGCTTAGAATGTATACAATTTCTTGAATTAGTAGCTCCATATATTAGAAAAAGTATAGGCAAGACATTTGTTTTCAAAATGGGGGGCGAAGTAATAGGCCAAACACTAGACTCATTAGCTCATGAAATGGCTATTTTGTATAAACTTGGCATTAGGATGGTCGTTGTTCATGGTGGTGGTTCTCAAATTAGCGATTATTCCAAAGAGATTGGAATCGAGCCAGAATTTGATTCAGGCTTAAGGATAACTAACCAAGAAACTCTAGAGCAAGCAGTAAGGCCTGTTATGAGGGAACTTAACTCAAATGTTGTAGAAGCGCTAAATAGATACGAGCTTGAAGCGGTTGGCCTTCAAAGAACCGATAAATCTGACCTAATTTTAGCTAGAAAAGCTCCTCCAAGAATGGTGGGGAGAAGACAAATAGATCTAGGCCTTGTTGGTGAAGTGGCAGATGTAAAGACTTATGTTTTGGAGGCTTTAGTCAATCAAGGATATATCCCAGTTATTTCTTCCTTAGGGATGGATCCTGAAGGCGTGATTTACAACATTAATGCTGATGCTGTTGCTGGAGGAATCGCAGAAAAAATCAAAGCTGATAAATTAGTGATATTAACTGATGTTATGGGAGTTTACAGGCATCCGGATAGAAGGCATTCTGATTTGGTGTCTTATATGGACACAGATGAAGCAAGGAGTATGATGCAACGAAAAGGGGTTGTTACTAAAGGTATGCTGCCTAAATTAAGGACATGCATTCACGCGGTTGAAAATGGAGTTGCTAGAGCTCATATTGTCAAAGGAACAGACCCGTATGGCCTTATAGGGGAGGTATTTGGAGCAGGCACTGGAACCATGGTTGTATCACCTCGAGAAAAAAAAGTGTACGAGAGAGAAAGAGTGAATTACCAATGAAAGTTGCAGTTGTTGATCATGGGTATAATATTGAAGTTCTAAAATGGCTGTTTGAAAATGATGAATTATTAAGGGAGCATAGGCTTGAATCTGTCGAAGCAGAACCTATTGTTGTTTATTTTGATGATTCTCAGCGAGGAGAAACAGTTGAAAGAACTAGGCCATTTTATGATAATGCTGATAGGCTTGTTGTTCCATATAAAGAAGGCTTGGAAAGAATAAAAGCCTTAGCTGACGATATAGGTGTATTGGTCACTTCATATAATCTTGGCAGAGAAGGAGCTGGACTAGATTTGATTTCTGCTGTTAGAAAGGGGGATTTGGGAGAGAGATTACAAGGGGTAGCAATGGCGTTAATAGCTGATTTTGGGGACCCATTATCTTCGCATAGAGAATTAGACTATTTGAGGATAAATTTAGTTATAGATTATATCATTAATGAGAGAAGCCAGGATGCTTTATTGGAGCTTGTCAGAAAGGTTAAGGAAACCAAATAACAGCAAGAGATTCAAGGAGTTAACGGTTCTGTCCCGAATCTCTTGTTTCATAAGAATTATAACCCATAACAGCCGTTAGGCTGTTGATGGGGGTGGAGGTACGCTCCACCATGGAAAAAGAAAACAAACTAGTTAAAAAAGTTAAGCGTTTGTTAAGACGCTTGGGTTGTCCTAGATGGCTTCATCATTTTGGGCCTAAGACATATGAATTCTATGAACATTTTGCTGCCTTGCTAATAAGGTTCTTTTGTAGGTTGTCATATCGACGAGCAAAGAAGCTTTTGGACTTGTTAGGCATTAAGTGCCCAAGCAAATCATCATTACAAAGAACGGCACAAAAACTTAATTCTGAATTTTGGAATAGAGTGCTGAAAGCAACTAGCAGTCAAGCATATATCATAGCGATTGACAGCACAGGATTTTCAAGAACAAACCCGAGCTACCACTATCTTAGACGCATTAGTGGAGCAATCCCAAAAATTCCTGTCAAAGCGAGTATAGCTTTTGACACAAGGAAAAAGAAAGCATTGGCTGCAAAAATTAGAGTATTGCCTTCTCACGATATTCGGGATGCCAAACAATTGATAATGCAAAGTCAACCTAAGGTTGTGGTAGCTGATAAAGCATATGATGCTGCTTGGCTTCATGAATATTGCCAAGAGCAGGGCATCAAAGCACATATCCCAATCAGAGGTTATGGTAAGCCTAGATTTCACCGATGGGATGCAAGGCAAAAAGCAATAGAACATTTCAGACTAAGGACTTATCATCGTAGAGAAATGGCAGAATCAGGTAATCATTCCATCAAGCAGACTATGGGCAGTAGCGTAAGCTCTAAAAAAGCAGTAACCATTAGAACAGAAATCTATGGCAGGCTAGCCTGCCATAATCTTTTTTCTTGGCTTTTGGAGATTCGGGACTAAGCCGGAGTTAACAAAATGTTTATAAGTATAAGCTAACTACATGCATTTGAAAGTTTGGTTTTTCTTGGGAGCAGATTAGAGGATCATGTGATGATTAATATGAGGTAATCACTATTGGGTGGTTATAAACAAAATGTTTATAAATGAATCAATATCTTCAGGTATGTTTTTGAATAATAATGTAGCTGGTGGCATATAAATTCATAGAGGGTAGTATAAAAGGGATATTTAATATGGGCAGAAGCCAGAGTGATGTTTCAAACGATGAATTGATAGATTGTACTATTTTAGCCTGTCTTTTGGAAGGGTCTGGGATAGACCATAGCCACCTTTCTCAAGCTAGAGAACATGGAGCAAAACTGGAGTATACAAGAAATCTAGAGTCTGCAATAGAAAGAATAGGTCAAGGCAATCTAAACGTAATTGTTACAGATTGTAGCGATGAAAGATTAGGAAAGATTGTAGAAGTAAATAGGAGCATCCCAACTGTGTCTCTTCTGCATGCTTACTCAGAAACAACAGATGAATGTTTTGAAAGAGGCGTGTTTGATGTTGTTGTCCCATCTTGGAGGCTTCTTGATTCTGATATGGGGTACTACAAAAATCAGGTTAGGCTAGCAATAGAGAATGCACATATGGCAGGTAAAATGGTATATGCCTCAGGAGGAGAGAGTTATTTAGGCCAAGAGAGGGACAAATCAAATTATACTGTGGCTTTATTGGAGGGAGGTGATCAAGGAAGGCCTAAACTGACTGAATTATTAAAACAACTTGGAGAAAAAGGGTATAGGGTATTGCCTTCAAGGGATTTAGAGGGATTTAATAGGTTGATAGGCCATATTTCACCAGGATTGTCTATAATTTACCTTAAAGCGCTGGATGGAGAGAAAAAAGCAGTTGAAGAGTTAATGCTTAATCAGCAAAGATGCAACAATACAACAAGAACATTATTTATTCTGGATAATTCTCCTCCTCACTATATACTTGATATGTTTCAAAAAATGCCTCAACGAGTTTTTTATTATCAAAGACCAAGTAATTTAGTTCTCTTTAATCACACCATAGATACTATAACGGGGGATTTAGACCAGCATAATCGAACAAGAGAGATAACTGACCCAAGAAATGCGTTGTTAATTGGGCTAGGTTATTACTTTGAATGGGATAGCGCCCCTGAGTTGATTGAGGATTTGCGACACTCCGCTGTTGGAGCATTGCGAAGATTTAGGGAACTTGCTCGTTCAGGACAATATTCAAGGAATGTAGCTATCCTAGTCAATGATTTAGACTGCGCAGACGGTGCAATAGAGATAGTTAACCCCAATACAGCCTATGAAGTGGAATCTGCTAGGAGGTTCCTACTTAAACAGTTTAAGTTAAGTGAAGCAACCCAAGCGTATGATGATTGGACTCAATTTTTTGCAAGTGGAAAACCCCTTGCAGGAGATCCTTATTTTAGAACTGCAGAAATCCTTAGAAGGCCTCTGCCAGTTGGCGATGGATCTACATTTCTACTAGAGGAGGATTTGATAGGCCCAAATAGCGCAGATGTACTAAGGGAGTTAAATGGATCAAACAATCCTCTTGCATATGATATGAGGGATGCGATTGTTAGTCAGAGGATTAAGGAATACATGTTCTGGAGAAAAAACATGCCCACATTAACAAGCCAGGAAACTTACAGCCTAGAACAAGTTAAAAAAGGGTATATTGGTAGGTTGGCGGCTTTTTTTGAAAATTTTGGCCGCTTTTCGGATGTTCAAATTCCACAAGAACAAGTAGACAGAGCTAGAAGTGCTATTAACAATTATCAGTGGGGTAGCTTATTAACAGACGAAACCATAATGAGGTATTTTAGCGGTACATTTAGGAACAGCATAATAAGAACCGGATGGATAAACATTACGCCAGATGCACTTATCAACATGTTCTCTGATGATAATGCACTGTCGAGAGAAAAACTTGGGAGAGCAATGTATTCAATAGATCATGCTGCTAAGGATGCGCACCATTTAGAAGATGTGTGGGAAATTCTGGATTTTTTTGATGCTCATCTCGATAATGCTCAAAAAGCTAAGTTTTATAGAGATATTCAAAACCAATCTCCAAATAATATACCTGATATAGATGCTCCTGAATCGATGGCAGTCCATTTATTTAGAACTTGTAGGGAGGCTGGGTTATTCATGGCAAAATATTGGCCAAAATTAGCATCCCAACATGAAGCAGGGATTATAAGTGATGACCAATTCGGAGCGAAAAAGGCACATTATCTTGCTGTAGTTGGCTATCATCTAGGATTGGCTGTTGATTTGGTCAAGAGTCTCCCCCTTGATTGTACTTTGTCTGGACTATGCGATCCTTTGAAATATTGTTCTGGTATAAGCGAGCTAAAGTATAGTGGTGCTGCAAATGGTAGAAGATAAAGTGATTGTAGATTTACATGCTCACACTAGTTGGTCAGATGGGCATTCTTCTTTGCCTGAATTAGTCAACTTAGCAAAGACAACAAGATTGATGCAACTAGCAATAACAGACCATGATGATCTCCGTGCACTTTCTCCAGATAATATAAGGGATAACAGCCAGTACTTAGAATGTACCAGCCAAGTTTCTCCTGGAGTTTACGGTTATGGAAATTTAGATATTATCAGGGGCATTGAGTTATCTTGTGATGATGCAGGTAAAACTGTGCATATTATTGGCCTGTATCTTGATGAACCTAGCGAGCAGGTCACAGAAAGGTTTAGGGAAGTTAGAAACCAAAGAATAGAAAGATTTAAAGAAATGATATCCAAATTAAATGCTCATCCTGCTATAACCTCAAGGGGCTTATGTTTTGACGCAGAACAAATCTTGATGGACATTGTTTCCCAGGGTATTCCAAGTAGGCTTCATGCAGGGGTTGCAATATCTAGGGGTTTAGAAGAGATGGGGGATGCTGTCACTCCGCAACAAGCTATGAACACATATCTTAATAGAGAGTCTCCTGCCTATGTTTCACTAACTGATCCAATATTTCCAACTCCTAAAGAGGGAATAGAAGCTATATTAAGATTGAATGGTTTAGCCATTTTACCTCATTTAATTGAGATTGAGACATGTGGCTATAATGTTTTGGAGAAGATTGCTGAATATGTCCAATATGGATTAGCTGGTTTTGAGTTAAGGAGCGGAAATAGGTCTGCTGAAGAGAATCCCACTGATTTCAAATGGGTAGCAAACCAGTTGCGAGATTTAAAAATACAGATACCCCCTGGATACAATAAAATGGCCTGCCTTAATGGTAAGAGTCTATTGTTGACTGGTGGCAGTGATTTTCATGGAGCATTTACTCCTGAAAGGCAGTTAGGTATAGGAATGGAAGGAGAGCATGTTAAAGCTCTTCAAGAAGCTTATAGGGCTATTACAAGATAAGGCCCTGCTAGACAAAAGACCTTCTGCATTATTGTCAAGCTATAATGCAACAGCACTGTGTCATCAGGGTTCTTTGAATTTTCGAATAGTTTAAATGCTGTTTGGATAATCTCTTTTCTTAATATCCCCATATTCACTACTTTCCCAACATCATACTTATAGAATAACTCATAGAACTTACTGAGCAAATCATTTGTATCTTTAAATATTGCTAATGCCTTTTTATTGAATTTTATTTTTTTATCTTTTTTTTGATAAAAATACATGCAGAGATATTTATATTGGTCGGCAATATTCTCCAAATCTTCTATAATATAGTATAGCGGGCCTATTTTCTTATTATCTTTATATCCCTTCTTATTAAGTAGTCTCCTGCAAGTTGTTGTGAACCTATTGTTTGCTTCTTCTAAAAATGCTGCATTTTTTAGATCATCCAACCTATCATTTTTCAATGCTTCATAGGTCTGTTTCGCCATAGAATCCAGAAGCAAAAATGTCCTTCTAAGGATTGGATCAAAATCTTCAAGCTCTCCTGAAACATGCTTAATAATGCAGCTAGTAGGTGTTTGCTCGGTAATCTCAAATCCTACAGCCTCTTTTCCGATAGAATCCTGCACAACCTTAATCTTTGTAGGATGATCAAAAGTTACACTTATTTCATCCACTCCCTTTTTGTAAAGTGCCACAATATACCTTAAGGTCATAGGCTCAAGATGTTCCATATTAAGTTCAGCCTTTTCAACTGGAGGGCCTTTTTCAGTGGAGATTATAATCTGAGAACCTTTCTCCTCAATCTCAAGCTCATCGCCTTTCTTTATGTTATGCTGTAACGCCCACTTCCTGGGTAATGAAACAAGCTGTGTGGACTCTGCTATCTGGATTACTTTTCTTCGCATTTTAGACTACCCCCTTATTGTTGCATGTTATAATTATTATAATCAATCTCATCTTATTTATAAATTTTTCTGTTTTTTATAATGTTTATAAATTTTAAGGCAAAACTATATATAAAAAGGCCAACTC
The DNA here is from genome assembly GCA_964550945.1 of uncultured Methanosarcinales archaeon. Lineage (GTDB taxonomy): Archaea > Nanobdellota > Nanobdellia > Woesearchaeales > CAZKBD01 > CAZKBD01. The sequence goes on along the minus strand of CAZKBD010000012.1, from coordinate 21,847 downwards.
CGGAATATTTACGGGAAAAAGAGGCTAAAAGCTATAAAAGGGTTAGGGGTTAAAAATGAAAGAAGACAATTTTGAGACAATCATTGACGAGAAGGAAGAAGACCTATTTAAAAGACTAGGCATCGGCTTCTGGAATTCGCATGATGATATGTCTGAGTTTCAGAACAAGTGATTATTTTTTCTCTTTGATTATGCCGTAGCCAATCAGCCTGAACCTGTTGCCTATCCTTCTGGATATTGTGACTCTGGACTCTAATGCTGCGCAGACCGGCAGTTTTAGCTTGCAGGTAACAATGTTCTTTTTGAGCTCTGTCGCTATGCCTACAGTCGCAGCTGAATTGGTATTCAGCATCAACGCTTCGTTTAATTTAATGGACTCTACATTGAGCTCTTCCTTTACTCCTACTACCCTGTTGAGCAGATGAACATCCAAAATCAATTCATGCCAGAGAGGTGGAAGTTTTCCTGGCAAACCAACTATAGAGCCAACCAGCTTGTCAGATTTGACAATCGCCGGATCCAGAGAGGTTAAAACGCCTATAGACCCGCCAGGAGCAACAGAATCAACTGTATTGCCGCCTGTCTTAAGGGCGGCTATTTTTGTTCTTATCGGCTTCCAGATACTTTGGTTTTTTTCTTTGGTTTCAAGCCCTGGCTTTATCTCTATCTCGTCATTTGTGTTCAATGTGCCTTGTTTCAATGCGCCGCCTAAAACTCCGCCAGCAAGCTCTTTTATCGGCGTTCCAGGCTTGTTTATGTCAAAAGATCTTGCAACAAGCATCAATGGCGGTTTTGAGATATCCCTTTCCGGAGTTTTAATTGTTTTTTCAATTGCTTCTATCAGAACGTCGATATTGACGCTGTGCATTGCTGAAATTGGTATAACTGGAGCATTTTCATATCTTGTCCCTTTGATGAATTCCTGAATTTTATTATAATTCTTAATGGCTTCAGTTTCATTGACCAAGTCAATCTTATTTTGGACTATAACAATATCTTTCACGCCAATTATGTCCAAAGCCATCAAATGCTCTCTTGTCTGAGGCTGAGGGCAGCTCTCATTAGCGGCTATCAAAAGGATAGCTCCATCCATTATTGTTGCTCCTGAAAGCATTGTTGCCATCAAGCTCTCATGGCCTGGAGCGTCAACAAAGCTTACTTTCCTCAACGGCTTTGATTCTGAATCGCAATGAGGGCATTTTTCCTTGGTTGTATAGGCTTTTGAGCCTTTGCATTTAGGGCATTTCCTGAAAACAACATCAGCATAACCTAATCTTATTGTAATGCCTCTTTTTAATTCTTCAGAATGAGTATCGGTCCATTTGCCGGATAATCTTTCGAGAAGCGTTGTTTTGCCGTGGTCAACATGGCCGACCATGCCTACATTGATAACTGGTTGGGATTCTTCTATGTTGTTTTTCTTTTTTGGCATATTATTCCTTTTTTGGCTCTTCTTTTTTTGCTTCTTTCTTTTTCTTTTCTTTCTTCTCTTTTACACCAAACACTTCTGGTAGGCTTTTAGGGCCTTCTTTAACAACCTTAAGGTTTATCTGAGTGATATTTTCAGTTATCTTGTGGGAGCAGACGGTTTTCCTTTTTTCCATGCCCCTCACTTTTATCCTGAAGCCAACACCGCCTTTGCTTTTTATTTTTTTTCTGACTCCTAAAATGCCTCTCCTCATCGGGAAACCGCAATAATCAGAGCCGCCTGTAATAACTAGCTCATATCCTGGCAACTCTATTGCCTCGCCTTTCAAAGTCTCGCCGATATTCAGGCCAAGAAAAGCATTAGCCTGCTGGTCTTTTACTTCTTTCTGGTATGTTATCCCTGTTTTAGGGTCTGCAATTGTTAATTTATAACTAGCCATAGTAACGAACCTCCTGACGTTTTGCTAAAAGAAACAGCTGGATATTTATAAACGTTACTGAATATGAAGTGTTTATCATCTTATAATTGAAAGCCTGCATTTTAGAAATGTCAGAAATTTTCCACTAGTCTAGGACTAGTGGCTGAAAGCCAATATCCTTGGTGATGTGAAAAATTTCTGAGCATGCTCAAAAACCACCCATTGAAAACCAGAGCTGTTTTCAATGGGTGGTTTTTGACACCTTACGAAAATCAGAGATTTTCTAAGGTTCTAAAATCTTCAATTTTAGAAACCTTTTTAAATGCAGCTAATTTTCACTTTCAGATATGGTTACAAGAATTGGCGGGATGCGCAGGAAGACAAGGTCCAAGCTATCCAAGAATTTCAGGCGGAAAGGCAAGATCAGCATAAGCAATTATTTCCAAGACCTTAAAATAGGAGATAGGGTCTATCTAGGCGCAGAGCCTGCTGTTCAGAAAGGTTTTTATTTTCCAAGATTTTATGGCAAGTCAGGCACAGTAAAAGGAAAAAAAGGGAGATGCTACGAAATTTCAATAAATGATCTAGGCAAGGAAAAAACATTAATAGTGCATCCTGTGCACTTAAAAAAGATATAAAATGAAAATACTATCAGAAAAGCCATTGAACATGCACCAGCTGAAAGAAGAGCTGGATAAAATCAAAAAAAGGGATAAAGAGCTGAATTTCAGGGCTAACAAGACCGAGGAATATATCAGCCAGTTTGCTAGCACAAAGAATTATGATAAGCTGGCTGATAAGATTACTAAGCTGAACATCCCTAGGCTAAGAGACCAGCATATAGCCAAGATAATTGACATTATGCCTACAACTATAGATGATTTAAAGGTAATTCTACAAGGTTATACTGTAACGCTAAACCAGGATTCAATAAAGAAGATAATTACAACTATTACTGAATTTCTTGCTGAGAATAAATAAGGGCGTTATATATTTATTTTAGTTCTAAATTTGACATGCTCAAAAATTTTAGCCATACGCTAAAATTTCCGACATGTCAGAAATCTGTTGATTTCTGAGCATGCTCAGAAATTCGGTGCGTTTAGCACCGAATTTCCGACATGTTTATAAATAGGCTGTGTTATACAGTTTAATAAGGTGGTTTAAGATAAAAGAGTCAGAAATAGTTAGCAAAGTAATAAAAGAGGCAAATGCTGTTAAGCATAAAAAGTTAAAGCCAAACATCGCTTTACTTTTCAGGAAAGATATAACCATTGAAAGCAAGAAAGCATTGCTGCTGAAACAGTTGCATGAACTGCTAATCCAGACATTAGCAATTGACTTAAAAAAAGAGGATAAAGCAATAGCAATTTTAAAAGCTAATATGACATTACTAAGAAGATTAGTAATGAAGTTAAGGGATATAAACTATTACCTTGAAACAGTATTTTTGGAAGAGCTTGGCTTGCTGAAGATCAATATAGGGATATTGGGCAAGACGGAGCTGCAAAAGCTGCAGAAGCAAGAAGACAGCCTAAGCAAAGAAGAGATAACAAAGCTTGAGCAGATAGTATATGAGCTGATTGAGAAATTGATATTTACAGACAAAAGGTTGCTAAAAGATTACAAGAAAAAAGAGATAGAGGCTGAAGAAGAGAAAGAATTAGGGATAAATCATTTAGAGCCAATATTGAAAAAAGAGTCAGAGCTGTTATGCCATTTGGAGGCTAAACTGCCGCCAGCAAACAATATCAGGAAGGATATACTAAAAAGCAAAAATTTCACGCATTGGATTACAAGATTATTAGCCTTGCTGACTGCTTTGGAGAGCAATTACCAGAAGGAAATAAAGATATTCAACAAGCTTAAGCAAAAGGAAAGCGTCAGGAAAAGATTAAAAATCAAGATATATCACCTGTTGAAAGAAAAGGAAAAACTGCTGAGATTAAAGGATGAGAGGATAGAATCAGCAAAGAATGTTGCAAAATTAGAGCAGGATTGGTTAAATGCAACACATAGGTATACAACAACCTTAAAATTATGAAAATGGACACCCAAAAAGAAGAATTCGCAATTGTCCTTGATTTTTTGCCTTACGGCTATCCATTTGATTCAAGGCCAACATATGTAAAGACTGCAATAGCCCAGGCTCTAGGCCAGGAGCATTTTGTTTTGCTTGAGTTAGTGCCAAAAAAGGATGTTCATCTGCAGCCTCATGCAGTAGTCTACATTGGAGAAGGAAAAAGAGATGATATCCACCATATATTGGGAAAGCTTCCGGTTGAAAAGCTGACAGAAACAGCAAAGAATGAATTAGAGTATATTGTGAAAGAGATAGTGAATAAAAATGAAAAGCGCTTTGTTGACTTCTACAACAAGGCTCAGCCATTAAGCACCAGAATGCACCAGCTTGAATTATTGCCAGGACTTGGAAAAAAGCATATGTGGGAGATAATTGAAGCAAGGAAAGAGAAGCCATTTGAGAATTTTGAAGACATAAAGAAAAGGGTTAAGCTGATGCCTGATCCAAAAAAGGCAATTATAAAGAGGATATTTGCAGAAATAAAAGGAAAAGAGAAGCACATGATTTTTGTTGACACTTAATTTTCGCATTCTTCTAGATAGTATTCTGTTTCGTTTTTATCGTGTTTTTTGTAGCATTTTAATCTTTCGCTCTCTTTTTTCTCTCGGTCAGCTTGGTTTCTGACTGCTTCATATTTACGTTGGGATTCTATATCAGCTCTGTCCTGCTCAAAAGATTCAGATAAATCAATTGGCTGGTATTCTGAGATTGTGTAAGTGTCCATTGTTCCCTGAGAACCGTCAACAACATAGGTCATGAATTGCTGTTCAGAAGATTGTATATTATCAGTTTGGGAACATCCGCTAAATAAAAAAACCACTATTGCTGCGATTAATAAATATTTTATTGCCATTTTTAACTATTAAGTAGTAGTGATATTTAAAGCTATCGGTTTTATGGGCAATTTTTAACAAACTGAGCGGGGAATAGTTAAATTAATAAATGGCTGCAATTATAGGAAACTAAAATGGAGTTTACCCGCTCAAAACCAATAAGATTAGGGCCTTTTACTACTTCAAGTATCGAGATTAACAACATTTTGAAGGCCTGGATAGCGATATCTATAGCATTTGGCATTGTGCTGAACCAGGGCAGCATATTCTCCCTTAGCTTTGTCACTATGCTGCTGATATCAGCATTAACAGTCGGCCTTGGTTTTTTAATCCATGAATTAGGGCATAAATTGGTTGCGCAGCATTATGGATGCTTTGCTGAGTTCAGGTCATTTGACACGATGCTTTTTTTGGCTATTGTCATGTCTTTTTTTGGATTTGTTTTTGCCGCCCCAGGCGCTGTAATGATTGCAGGGCCTGTTGGAAGAAGAAGGAACGGCATAATCTCGATGGCAGGGCCTTTGATGAACCTGATAATGGCAGCATTGTTTTTAGCTGGCTTGGTTTTTATTTCTCCTTCAAAGATATTCTTTTACGGATATCTGATTAATACATGGCTTGGCTTGTTTAACATGATCCCATTTTTGAATTTTGACGGAAAAAAGATCCTTCAATGGAATAAAATAGCTTATGCGGTCATGGTAATCATTGGCATTGGCTTGCTGCTTAGCCAGAATTTAACAGGGTGAGGAAATGGCAAAATGCCCGTATTGCGGAAAAAAGCTGGATCCTGATGAAAGATATTGCTTTCAGTGCGAGCAGGATGCTTCTAAAGTGAGAGATGAAGAGGATAAGCCTGATTTTGGTGATAGGAAACACAAAAACACTAAGTAGGCTAAAGATTACTCGCAAACATTATCCCAAAGGTATTTGTGGTACTTCCTATAGTTTTCTGCAATATCCCTGCTTTCGATGACAAATGCGAAAAATTCCTTTCCTAGCATGAAGTTTACTGTTTTGTTTCCGTATATGACTATTGCAGCTGGATTTCCACTGAACTCCTTAGGCAGGAATTTTTGGTATTCATAAGTAAATGGCTTAACCTGGTTCCTAAATTCATGCCTAAATATATTGTACCACCTGACTTTTAAGTTTATCCTTCTTTTATTCCAATTGGCAAACCAGTGAGGCAAAGCCTTTGGCACATATCTTCCAGAGCCAATAAAACAATTTTCCTTATAGTTCAGCATGTCTTCCCAAACCGCCTTAACCCCTTCATAGCCCCTGTAGATTTCAGAGTTTATCTCCGGTTTTGTAAGGTTGAATTTTCCAATTAATTGAGGTATCTCCTTTTTTATTTCCTGCTCTGTAATCTCTAAGTCGTGTTTTTTTTCTTCGATATAGCCTATTATCCTTGTGGGATGCGTAATTTGGAATATTCTTCTCTTATTTTCCATGATATAATTTATCAGTCCTCTTTCAATCAGCTTATTGAGGATATCATAGATGTTTCTCCTCTCTATTCCTGTTTTCTCATGGATCTTATTAACGGGAGCTGTTCCTAGCTCTAATAATGCAGAGTATATTGTTATCTCCCCATTCGAAAGGCCTATCTTTCTGAGTATTTCGAGTTCCATGAGAATTAGTGATACAAACTAGTATATAAATTTAATGGTGTTGTAACAATACCACAAAGATTTATATATAGACACCATTTAATAGTGATAATAAATCATTGAGGAGGTTATAATGAAACGATTTTTAGCGAGTCTAAGCGCAAGTGTGTTAGCAGTTAGTGGAACAGCATCTGCTGACCTTTATAACGGCAAACCACTTCCGCCGCCTGATGAAGGAAGAAAGCTTTCATTTCAGGCTGAAGTTGTAAGTGACACGTATAGGGCTAAGAGCGAGTCTGCTGATGATAAAGGAAACAAAAAAGATACAAAATCAGAGAAGTCAATAAATACATTAACTCTTAAAGGAAGGACTGATGATTGGTTTGCATCGGTTTCTTTGCCAGCTGTTTCGATAGATAATGTTGTAAATAGCACAACTGTTGCTGAAGATGGAACAAGAAAAAAATTGACTCTAAAACATGAAAATTCTGGTATTGGCGACACCGCACTTAGATTTGGCAGGCTGTTCCATAGCGATTGGGACTCCATCCTAGGAGTTGAGGTTGGCTTTCCAACAGGCGATTACAAAGAAGGGGGAAAGGCAAATCTTGGAAAAGGAGTTTATACTTTAGGCAGTTATTTTGGCGCAACAAGAGAATATCCAAGTGGTGCGATGCTGGATTTTCTTTTTAAGTACACACATGTGCCTCATGGTGAAGATTTGTTTACGGTAGGAGCATCTCCTACACTTAAGGCTGGTAAGCATTTAAGAATAGGTATTGACGCCTTAGCTACAATGGGAGATGAAGGAACAAAGAAATTTGAAATTGGGCCAATAGGAAGATATACCGGCAGCAAAGGAAAATGGCATGCAACAGGCGCTGTAAGATTTGATGTTCCACAAGACAACCAAAGGAATGTACCTTTAGGATATCATTTGTATATAGGCGTTAGGCATAATTTTTGATTAATAAACTATCTTTTTATTTTTATCGTATTCATTCACAACAAATTTAAACTAGTTCTTATCAATTAAGTCTTGTATGAGAAAAATATTATTTATTGTTGTATGCCTGGTTGTTTTGGCAGGATGCGAACAAGGAAAAGTTGCGCAAAAAACAGTCAGAGAGCCTGCTGTTGCTGGAAGCTGGTATCCTGGCACTCAAGAAGAGCTTAATAGTGCTGTTGAGCAATTTTTAAGCAATGTTAAAAAGATAGATACTAATGGCACCATAAAGGCAATAATCGTTCCACATGCAGGCTATGCTTATTCTGGCCAGGTTGCTGCAACTGCTTTCAGGCAGCTTGGTAACGCTTATGAGAATGTTTTTTTGTTAGGCCCTTCTCATCAGTATCCTTTAAGAGGGCTTTCAATATCAAATGTGACTCATTATAAAACGCCTCTTGGAGAGATTGAGTTATCACAAAAAGCAAGTGATATGCTAAATGAAGAGCTTGTGGATTCTATTCCAGAAGCTGATAAGAATGAGCATTCATTAGAGATAGAGCTTCCTTTTTTACAAAAACAGTTGGCTAATCTTAAGATCATCCCTATTTTAGTGGGCCCTGTGGATACCAGTAAGTTAAAAGGATTATTATTAAACTATCTTTCTGAAGATGATCTGATTGTTGTGAGTGTTGACATGTCCCATTATCATCCTTATGATGATGCAAAAAAATTAGATGGCTATTCAATAGAAATGATATTAAGCCTTGATTCTGCCGGCATAATGGATGCAGAAATAGATGCTCCATGGGCTGTAGCCACATTATTGGAGATTGCAAAAGAAAAGAACTGGAAGCCAAGATTGATTTATTACGCAAATTCTGGCGATGTAACAGGCGACAAAAGCAAGGTTGTTGGTTATTCTACATTTATGTTTGTGGATGAATTTTCAAAACAACCAGAAGGAGAATTAAACAAAGAAGAGCAGGAGTTTTTATTAAAACTAGCAAGAGCTTCTTTTGAATCTTATGTGAAAGATAAGAAAACAGTTACAATCAAAGGAAATGCTTCTGAGAAACTGAAAAAAGTTCAAGGGTGCTTTGTTACATTAAATAAAAATGGGAATTTAAGAGGCTGTATTGGCCATATTTTGCCCCAGGAAGAGCTTTATAAGTGCGTTATTGATAATGCTGTCAATGCAGCTGTTAATGATGGCAGATTTAATCCTGTCACAGAAGATGAGATTAAGGATATTGAGGTTGAGGTCTCTGTCCTAACATCTCCTTACAAGTTAGAGTATAATGACTCGCAGGAATTATTAGAGAAGTTAAGGCCTATGGTTGATGGTGTTGTGATAAAATCTGGCTGGCACCAGAGCACCTATCTTCCTCAAGTATGGGAGATGTTCGATAGCAAAGAAGAATTCTTATCCAGCTTATGCGTTAAAGGCGGCGCAAGCCAAGGCTGCTGGAAAGATCCTAACACTGAAGTTCTTGTTTACCAAGCGCAGGTTTTTAGCGAGTGATATATTTGGTTTATGATCGTAATAAAAAAATAGGTATAGGCAAATTAGGATTTAGAGAATAAGCTTAGCATATCCTGAACTGCTGACTGAACATCCCATTGGTTTTGCATCAGATAGTATGCAAAAATCAGCACTGCTACTATAACAATAAAAGTCAGAAAGCTTTTCATGCGAAACCTGGCAGTTTTCAATTTGCTCACCTCTTCTCTATGATCCTGTTTTGGCCGTTGAAGTTTATAAAAGTTACTATGTCCCCTTCATTTATTTGCTCCACTAATGCCGGCTCAGCATGGGCATCAAAAGTTTCATAGCTTTGAATGTCCATTATCTGCAATTTACCTTGTAATTTAGATATCACTTGAGCTTCTTTCTTCATTATATCTAAAATTTCAACCTTATCATGATGCATCATGGTTATTGCTTTTTCGCCTCTAGATAACAAAGGCTGCGCAAATATCTTTAATTTTGTATGGCTATGCGTGCCATAAGCAACTAATTCTTTCCTTATAACTTTCATTATCTCCCTGTTATGCAGGAAATAACTGCCATTTTCCAGATCCTTCGCAGTAGCCATATCTTGAATAATAAAAGTTAGCTAGGTTATAAATTTTTTGATTGTTTAGAAAAAGATTAGAGTTTTCAAGCTCCGAACCAACCCTTAAACCACTTAATGAATTTCTGTATTAAACCAGAACTCATGCATTTGCCGTCTATGCATACATTCGAGGAGCATTCAAAATTATTATCACAAGCTAGCTCTTCTTGCAGCTGGCCGGTAAAAGCTCCAGAATCAGAGCAGAATTTTCCCTCTTTCCTATAGCCAAAAGGATAGCATTTCCCTTGGAAAGGGCAGGAATCTTTGCAGAATAAGATTTCTTCTTTTACTGCTCCTATTTTTTCTCGGTTTATTGTTCCTTCAACAGGGGTTTCTTTTCCTGTGAGCCAATTGATAATAGTTGCTGCATCTGCTTTTCCCAAATGTTTGATGAAATGCTCATCGCTTCTTTTGTAAACAATTGTAGGCACAGCAGTAATGCCCATTTCTTTGAGCAATGTTCCATACTTGGCTGTATCAGCGGCATCTATAAGTCCACCAGAAACACTCAGTTTACTTCCCACTTCATCTAATACTTTTTCCATGCCCTCACAATGTGGGCAATTTTCCCTATAAAAAAGAAATAAAGTGCCATCATTTGGCTTAAAGAATCCTTCTCGTGCTGTTTCTTCCTGGAAAGTGTGCTCAGGCTCAGGGGGGACAAAGACAACTCCTTCTTTTCCATATTCCATGTAACATTCTTCGGAAACGCTGAAAGAGTTTGCTCCGCATTTGGTTATGCCGCTGCTTTCGTCTGTATAACAATTGTCCTGGCAATAGGCCCGGGCATCAGCTTGCCAT
>CAZKBD010000012.1:0-11591 GCA_964550945.1 uncultured Methanosarcinales archaeon | reverse complement strand
AGAAGATTTGCAGTAAGTAGGCGAAGTTTCCGCTCCTGTGCCGTCATAACATTGCCAATACGCTCGCCTAAAACCCCTGCCGCTAATCTGCTCTTGGCTAACCTCTTTGGAGGGAAGGCATCGAAACTCTGCTTCTTCGGCACTGCCATCAATCACAGTATAAACATAACCGCCGCAAGAACTTTTCCAGGTTAATTTTTGCCCTTGTAAACCAGAAACATCTGTTCTGCACATTTGATAACGCGCTTCTCCTTTTTCTGTATTCTTGATGTAAACTTCTCCTGTCGAGGAGCAGCTAGATTTCCCATCATCACTATAGCATTTCTGGGGTGAATCAGTATAAGCAAAGATGCAACTAACTTGCTCTTGGGCTGGCTGGGGTGCAGCTGATTGCTGACAGATGAATTCCACATATTCATCTTCACCATCCATGACTGTATAAGCATATCCTCCTCCACAAGAGCTTTTCCAGACCATCTTTTTTCCTTGCTCTCCCACTACATTTTCATCAATACAGCTTCCAATGCCCTTGCAGCCGGAGCCAGGGTACTCATTGAGGCATTGCTGTGGAGCCTGGGCATTGACAAAAAGACATTTGACTCTTTCCTTTATAGTAGGAAGTACTGGCACAGGTTGCGTGGTTGTTGGTTGGAGTGAAGGAGCTTGGACACATTTAAAAGCAATATAGTCTGTAAGGCCATCAACTACAGTAGAAACAGAGCCTTCGCAGGAACTTCTCCAGCTGAGGATTTCCCCAGGTTTCCCATATAATTCTACTGCGCAGGTGCCGATGCCCTTGCAGCCAAATCTTTTATCTTCAGTATAACAAAACTGCCCGGAATCAGAACCAGTAAATATGCATTTGATCGCTTCTTTAGTTTGTTCTGTGGAAGGAAGCGCTGGTATAGGTTGAACTGGCTGAGAAGGCTGAGTAGCTGGTGTTGGCACAGTGTATTGAGTTGTCTCACAATTAAACTTAATCTCTTCATTATTCTTGTCAATAATCGTTGAGCTATAGCCTCCACAGCTGCTCACCCAACTAAGCTTGGCTCCTGCCCAGCCGGATACATCAGCAACGCAACTATCAACTCCAGAGCAGGAAAAAGTTTTCAGGACCATCCCATTAAGAGGCTCAGATTTAGAAAAGCATTGCTGCGTTGCTTTAGAATTGGCAAAAATACATTTTACTTGCTCATTAATAATTTCTGGCACAGGTGTTTGAGCTGGTGCAGCTGTTGGTTGAGCTTGCTCACATTTAAATGCTAATTCTTCACCTGCCCCATCAAGCACAGTAGAAAATTCACCACTGCAACTGCTTTTCCAGGATAAGGCATTTCCTTTTCCGCCGTAAATTCCTAGCTCACAATTTTCTGTTCCTACGCAGCTGAATTTCCCGTCAGTAGTGTAACATTTTTGAGTAGAACCAGAATTAAGGAATATGCACTTTATGTTTTCTTTGACTTCCTCTACAGCAGGCTGTGGCGAAGGAGCAGGAACTGATGCTATCTGTGGCTGTTCACATTTGAATGACGCGCTTTCATCATTCCCGTCAATAATTGTTGTTGCTTCTCCAGAACATGAGCTTTTCCAATTAAGCTTTTGGTCTTGGGATCCAGAAACGCCTGCTGCACAGCTGCCTATTCCATCACATGAAAATTTGCCATCATCTGTATAGCATTTTTGAGTTGCGTCTGAATTTAGAAAGGCGCATGTTACTTTTTCATTTATGGCCATATCCTCAACAGCTTTTCCTGTTATCCAGCTAAAAAAAGATGCAGAAGCCAAAGGCGTGATTAACAATAGAGAAGGCAACAAAATGATTATCAGACTGGTTATCAGCCTTTTTTTTCGCATATTCCTTGATATCAGGGATTTAAGTTTATAAATATATCGGAAGCCGTAGCTTTGCCCAATAAGTAGCCTCTGCCCAAATAGTCTGGTTTCTGCCCAAAAAGTATTAATCTTGCCCAATAAGTCGGAGTTAATGGGGACTTTTAAGGCAAAGCTGGAAGCCGTGAAAGCCATTACGCAACTTTTATAAATAAATCCCTATTTTTGAGTACTGGATGTGGGGATTTGCTTCCCTGAACAAAAATCAATGATAATAATGGAGGCTAATGAAAATGGGTATGTATAAATATGTTCGCGAGTTATGGAAACAGCCAAAGGAAAATTTAGGAGAGCTTTGGCAAAAGAGGCAGATTGAGTGGAGGAAAGAACCTTCTACATTAAGGATAGAGCATCCAACAAGGATTGACAAGGCTCGTTCTATGGGTTATAGGGCAAAACCTGGCTATATCATCATAAGGCAGCGCCTAGTAAGAGGAGGAAGGCAAAGGCCAAAGATAACAGGAGGAAGAAGGTCAAAGCGCACCAGCTTAAGAAAAGACCTAAAGATGAGCTATCAATGGGTTGCTGAAGGAAGAGCCCAGAAAAAATATAAAAACTGCTCAGTTTTAAACAGCTACTATGTCGGGCAAGACGGCCAGCATTATTGGTATGAAGTGATTTTGGTTGACAGGGCGCATCCATCGATAATGGCTGATGAAAGAATAAACTGGATATGCGGAGAGAGAGGAAGGGTGCAAAGAGGATTGACCAGTGCTGCTAAAAAAAGCCGCGGCTTAAGGCATAAAGGCAAAGGAGCAGAGAAATTAAGGCCAAGCAGAAGCGCTTTTTTAAGAAGGACTAATTAATTTTTTATTTTTTTTAATCTATCAACATCAGCTTTTAAGGCAGGTATTTGCTCATACTTTTCCGTATGGAGCGCGTCTATTAAGGTTAGATATGATTTCATTAATTCTGGAGATTGGTTTCTTCCTAATTGGCTCATTTGGCCATATAATTCACGAACAACATCTGCAAACAGAGCTCCAGAAACAAATTGCTCAAGCTCTGATCTGAGAAAATCAAAGCGCATTACATTCCCCATCCGCATAGAATTAGCCATTGCATCAATGTACTCTGATCTTAGATGCTCTCCTAATCTCCCTGGCTCAATTGATGTATAGTTTTTAACAGTTGTTGTGCTTGGTTTTTGGCCTGGTTCTATCCTAAAAGCATTGTCATAGCCTGAGAAGTATTCTTTTATATCTTCATTTGATTTAAGTAAAGCGTTTGATGGGTCAGAAACACTCCCTAAGGTGTATAAATCTTCGTCTGGAAATCTTTTTTCTATCTCATCCTTTGAGCTGGATACATACCATCTAGTAAAGATACTTCTTCCTGGGGATGGATCATCTAACAAAGTTTCTAAAGGCGTTTGTGTCCTTTCACTAAACCTCTCAGGGTCTTGTGAAGCATACACATAAAGATAGGTTCCCTGGTTAAGTGGTATTTCATGATCAGTTGTTGTGAGCCTTATATCTTGGCCAATATACCTACAATAGATTACGAGGCTACCATCTAAAGTGTCTCCTTCCCTGACTGGTTTTGAGTGCATAAAACACCTAAATCAGCAAGATATTTATAAATCTTATGGTTAATTGTTAACTTATTAGTAGTGGTATTTTACTCTAAGAACATTTATATATTTTTACCTAATCTTAGAGATTATGGAGCTGCAGGATATTAAGGAAAAACTTCCAAAAGAATTCTATGGTGTATTAGAGAAAGAGATAAAAGAGTTCAGGCCAGCGCAGAAAAAGGCTATTAAGGCTGGATTGTTGGAAGAAAAAAATTTGCTTGTCTGCACGCCAACTGCATCAGGCAAAACATTAATTGCAGAGCTTGCTTTTATGAAGGCTATACTTGAAAGAAAAGGCAAAGCTGTCTATATAGTGCCTTTGAAGGCGTTGGCTTCTGAAAAATTCAAGGATTTCAAGAAAAGATATTCCAGCTTGATAAGAATTGCAATGTCTATTGGGGATATTGATAGTTCGGACCCTTATCTGGCTGAATATGACCTTATAATCTGCACTTCAGAAAAAATGGATTCATTGATAAGGCATCGTGCGCCATGGCTTAATTACATAAAAGTCATGATTGTAGATGAAGTCCATTTATTGAATGATATTGGGAGAGGGCCAACTTTAGAGATCCTTATCACATTACTTAAACAGATATTAAAAAATGTGCAGATTATAGCTTTATCGGCAACAATAGGAAACCCAAAAGAGCTGGCAGAATGGCTAGATGCAAAATTAGTGATTGATAACTGGAGGCCTGTTGAGCTGCACCAAGGAGTGTATCTTGATGGAGAGGTTGATTTTAACTAAGAAGCCAGCCCTAAACTCTCAACAATAATTTCTGCATCAAAATCTTTTAAATCAGAATATTCCTGGCCAGTGCCTAGGTATATAATCGGTTTTTTTGTGATATAGCTTACAGAGACTGCTGCGCCGCCTTTTTCGTCTATATCTGCTTTAGCAAGAACAATCGCATCTATCCCTATGGCGTCATTAAACTCTTTTGCCTGCTCAACGCAATCATTGCCTGTTATTGCTTCGCCAACAAAAATCTTCATATCTGGCTTTGCTACCCTGATAATTTTTTTCATTTCATCCAATAGGTTTGCATTTGAATGCATCCTTCCAGCAGTATCAATCAAGACAACATCCACATTCTTTGATTTTGCATGGCTGATTGCATCAAAAGCTACTGCAGCTGGATCTGAGCCATAGTTATGCTTTATCAGCTTTACATTAAGATTGTCAGCATGCTTCTGAAGCTGCTCGATAGAAGCAGCTCTGAATGTATCTGCTGCAGCCAAGACACAGCTCAATTTATGCTGCTTTAACAGGTTTGCAATCTTTGCTATTGTTGTTGTTTTTCCTGATCCGTTAATGCCGACAAAACAAATAACAAATGGCTTTTTTGATTTTATCTTAAGCAGGAAATCGATCTTATCAATTGTGAGCAGATCTATCAGGGATTTTCTCAATGTTCCTGATATTATCTCTTCTAATCTTGACCTTCTAAGCGGCTTGTCCACTAATTCTTCTTTTAAATCGCTTTTTATCTTCTCTATAACCTCAACAGCAACATTGTTCTCCAATAAGCTAACTTCTAAATCCCAGAACAAGCTTTCAAACTGGCTTTCATTAATCTTTTTTGTTGTGACTTTTTCTTTTATTAGTGAAAAGAATCCTTTTTTAGGAGCAGGCTCTTCTATCTCTTCAGGAACTGGTTTGGGCTCTTCTTTTTCTTCAACAGGCTCTTCTTTTCTTTGTTCTTTTGGCTCTGCGTATCTCTGCTCCTCTTCCTCTTTAAGAGCCTCCTCTTTTTGTATCTCTTCTATTTCCTCTACCTCTTCTTTATCCTCTTCTTCTTTCTTTTCTTCTTTCTTTTCTGTTTCTTCTAATCCAGTTTCTGCTTTTTCTTCTGGAGCTTCTGTAATCTCTTCTTCAACTTCTTTTTTTTCAACTTCTTTTTCTTCCTCTTCAACTTTTTCAGGCTCTTCTATCTCTTCTTCAAATCCTTTTTCTTCAGGAACTATCGCTTCTTCTTTTTTCTTAGAGAACTTTTCCTTTATCTTGGAAAAAAAGCCTTTTTTCTCCTCAACTTTCTCTTCAACTTCTTCATCGGCTTCAACAGTCTGGCCTTCTTCCTCTATCTTATTAGAAATCTTCTTTATAGAATCCTTTAATTTATCTTTTAAGAACTTAAACATAAAATCACTCTTCAACTAATTTGACAAGCTCTTCCTGCATTGACCTGGCCTTGTGAACTGAATTCTGCAGCTCTTCATGCATCTGGGTGTGAATCTTGTCCATTTCATTCAGCTGGTTGGTTATCATCTCCTTGGTAGAGCCTATGTCTTTTTTTACCACTACATCTGCTCCAATATTAACCAAAAGCTCATTTGGGTCTTTAATCTCAGCTTTGGCAAATATCCCGGAATTTAAGGGCGTCAGAATTTCTGAGCCAGCTTTTATGTTTTTCAAGTCATCAAGGCTTTGCCTTACTGCATTAAGCTCCATCATCTGCTGCTCCATTACCTGAATCTGCTGCTGCAGCTGCTTAATCTGCTGGTCCAATAACTGGAACTCCACATACTTTTCCTGCATATGCTTTTGTTTGTCTTCCATCTAATCCACCTTCGATTCCCTCTTTTTAGCAAGCTTATCATACAAACCATCAAAAAGAATGCCCATTGGCTGGCCTTCATATATCCTTTTTATCGACTCTCCAAGCAAAGGGCCTATTGATATTATCTTTATTTTGCCAATCTTCTTTTCTTCTGGTATATGGATTGTATTTGTAACCACGACTTCTTTTATCACATCACTGCCTAATCTTTCTATTGCAGGGCCTGAGAAAACAGGATGAGCAGCGCAGATGTAGATATCATTTGCTCCTTTCTCTGCCAAAACTTCTGCTGCTTTTGTAATTGTGCCGGCAGTATCGATCATGTCATCAATTAGGATAGCATTTTTTCCTTCAACATCCCCTATTATATTCATCACTTTAGCTTCTCCTGGCTTGGGCCTTCTTTTGTCAATAATTGCTAAAGGAGCGTTTAAAAGTTTTGCAAGCTCTCTTGCCCTTTTCGTGCCTCCTGTATCAGGGCTTACAACCACTACATTTTTTATATCTTTATCCAGCAGATAATCTGCTATTATTGGCACTAGCTCAAGGTTATCAAGCGGTATGTCAAAAAAGCCCTGGATCTGGTCAACATGAAGGTCAAAAGTAATAATCCTATCAATGCCTGCAGTTGTCAATAGGTTTGCAACTAATTTAGCTGTTATAGGCTCTCTTGGATTTGCTTTTCTATCCTGCCTTGCGTATCCATAATAAGGTATGACTGCATTGATCTCTTTTGCAGACGCTCTTTTCAGGGCATCTGCAATAATCAGCAATTCCATCAAGCTTTCGTTTGTTGGGGGTGAAGTTGGCTGTATCACAAAAACTTCAGCTCCTCTAACGCTTTCTTTTATGTGAACATAGGTCTCGCCATCATTAAACCTGGAGATATCAGTTGGTGTTAAAGGTATGTTTAGATAAGAGCTGATCTCTTCTGCTAATTTCTTATTTGCTGTGCCTGAAATAAGCCTGATTTTCTTTTCCATAACAAGCCAGCAGAATGGTTAGTTGTTTAAAAAGTTTTCTAGAAATGGAAGAGATATATGATTTTTAGCATTTTCTAACCTGCAGTTATTTTAGAAATAACTCCCTAATTTGCTCTGCTCTTTGCTGGCCAATAAATCCTCTTTTGTATAGCCAAGAACATTAAAGATTTTTTCAACAGCAGGGATTATCTGGTTATGGATATAGTAATCTGGATCATAATCTTCCTGCTTAACTTCTTCTGGCAGCCTTGCCTTATCGCCTATTGTGCCCTCTCCTTTAGTCACAATAAATTTTATCAAAGAGCCAGGGCCGACAGAAAGGCCTTTATCCTGCATCCTTTTTGCAACCCTCACATGAGGGCTTATGGAATCATAATCAGAAATCTCTTTCTGGAGCTGAGTGTATATAACAACCTTATCAGCAGGGGTTTTATTGCCCTTAAGCTCTTCAATAACTTCCCTTACGTATTTGAATGCCTTTGCTTTATCATTCTCTTTCAGAACAAGGTTTAGGACATTTTTCTGCACTTCCTTTGCGATAAAGCTCCAATTCCTTCTTATGGCCTCAAAACCCCTTATTTTTAGAACGCCATTTTCAGAGATAAGGGCATATTTTTTCTTGGCTCCATAGGCTCCTTCTTTTGCTGATACAAAAATCCCATTTGGATAAAAATCTTCATATTCAAGCTCCATCAACCCAGGCAATTCCAAGTTGATTGACTCTAAAAATTTTTTTGCGTCTTCTTTGGTCCTGTTCTGCAATGCCAGGAATATGGAATCTGTATCGCTATAAAGAACTTTAAAGCCAGAGCTTTTAGCCCTGTCAATAACCTTATGGATGTAAAATCTGCCATATGCTGTAACTGAACGTGCGCATTCTATCGAATACCATCTTGCGCCAAAAAAGCCAAGATATCCGTAAAAGGAATTTGCCAGCAATTTAAGGGAATTCTGCCTTGCATCCAGCAATCTGAATTTTTCCTCATCTTCCTTGATTATCTCTTTAATCCTCATCCTTCTTGTTATAAGGTCTTCAATCACTGCTGGCAGGAATCCTTTTTTCTTGGCGCAGAACCAATATTTCTCGCCTGGCGTCCTGTTTTGGCCTTCGCAGCATGCGCAATTTAAAGTGTCTGGGCTGATGTTATGGGAGCTTAATACTGTGGGGTATAGGCTCCTGTAGTCAAAAACAACAATATCACTGTAAAGGCCAGGCTGCGGCTCATAAACAAATGCTCCTGTGTAAGTCTGCATCCTTCTTTGTTTTATCTCATTATAATTTGGCCTATTAGGGCAAATCTCATTGAAATTCAGCGCCTGCTTGATCAGATACCACTCAACTAACTGCGAAAAGCCCATCCGGATTATGTCATATACAGGCAAGCCCACTATCTTTACAAGCTCAACGATGTTTGGGAAAACTTTTTCAGACAGCTTATATGCCAAGTAAGAATCGTGAAGGTTGTATCTGCAGAATTTTTCGATTTCCTCAATCTTATTATCCCATACATCTGCCATATTGTCTAATTCAACATCCTGTTTTTGCTCGCCTATAAGCTCATGCGCAACATTTGACAGCCCATAAGTTTCTGTGTCCATTGAGCTGCCCATGATCTTTCTGATGAATTTGAAGATGTCAAGATGCACAATGCCAGTTAGTTTTGCAGCACTCTGCGGCTTTGTTTCAATAGCCAGATCAGAATAATCCAAGCCAAGATCCAGCCTGATCTTGTATTTTTTTGCCCTGGTCTCTATGTAAGGGAAGTCAAAGCCGTCAGAGAAATATCCTGTTATTATATCCGGCTTGAAAACCTCTATTATCTCCTTGATTCTTTCAATTAACTGGGCTTCGCTTTCAACAAATTCTATATACTCTTCTGTTGTTTTGAATCTTTTCCATGTTATGACCTTTTTAAAGTTTTCACCATAAAAAGAAACCATTATGATTGGATTTTTATCTGGAGCCATCTCTTTTCCAGATGGATTGTATGTTTCGATATCAAATGCCAGGATTTTTGGGTTTATAAGCGCGTCAGCGCTAAATTGCTCTAATTTAGTGGCCTTTAAAACAGGGACTTTGCTTTTGAAGCTGACAAAGTCTCCTTCAGCCTCGCATAATGTCATCGGAGTTATGTCTTTGTCAATAAGATAGCGCCTTGCAAACAGTATATCATACTCGTTTATGCTTTGGATGATCTCCCATTCTTTGATCACATCCCTTATTATGGGAACATCCCTTGGAAGCTTAGTAAAAACCTTTATTGCTGTAACTTGATTTCCGTTTAATTTTTTTATTAGCTGCCTTGCTTTGGCCACAGAGCTGACCTTATCATCTATTTCAACACTGATCTTTTCCAGCTTTTCTGCTACATCATTGCCTTTTTTGGGTATGACATAGAAATAAGGCTCAAAACTTTCATCAAGAACACATACCTGCTGGCCATCGGCTGTTCTTCCAAATAGCAAGATCACAGCTTTGTTGTCAATAACCTTGTAGGTTACATCAAGTGGAAAAAACTGCAGCTTTACCCCCATAATTGAAAAGTAGTAAAACTGTGTTTATAAAGATTTGGTTAGCGTCAAATTAAAATTAACTGTACATTAACAAAAAACACTGCCAGTAATGACGGCAAACCAAGAAGATTTCATAATCCATTAATAATGGGAGAGTTTCTCTAGTGTAGTAAAGATATATGCTTTGCCTTATACTTTATACGCCACCTAAAAGACCAGCTAATACAAGTTCATTCATTATAACTCACCTCTAAGCAATTCTTTTAATTTTGGATGAGCCTTTTTTGTAAATTTCAAAACCTTATCTGCATATTCTTTATCAAAGGATGTGCCATAATAGAGTATTCCGTTCCTGAAATATCTCAACTGGTCTGCAAACTGGATATCCTTTTCAGTAAAACCCAGCTCCCTCAGGTAAGAGACCTCTGCTTCATGCGCTCCCTGGCCGCTTGCAGAATATCCTTTCAGGTATAATTTTGCCCTTACCATGTTCATTAAAGAATCAAAGCAATGCTCTACATAGTCATTTGCATTATCCTCAATAACGCCTATTTTTTCCAGCTGCCTATTTATGGAGCGCATCTTTCTTTCTGACTCGCTTATCAGACTTTTCGCCCTTTCGCTGTTTATGGAAACTTTTTTTATGATTCCGTCTTTTATGAATGATTCAAACGGCTTTAAGTGCCTCATAGCTCAACACCTCCATGCAGTAAGATGCCATTTAATATATTGTTTTTGAGATTCTCATGTATCTTTTTCCATGAATCATAAAAATTTATATTAATCCTTCTGTTTAGAACCTTCTCGTATTTTTCAAGCTCAAGCATTTTGTCTTTTCGTTCTATAACTGTAATGTCTATATCAGAAGTATTTGTATCTTCCCCATTTGAATAACTCCCGAATAAGATTACTGTTGCTCCGGCAAGCTCTTTTTCTAGATAATCTGATAATCCGGAAAGATAGATATTCTTGAGGTTTTCCGCTCTCTTAAGCTCTACTGCCTTATGCTCATCTCTGTTAAAAGAGATGAAGTTAATGGTCTTTGTTTTCTCAATTTTTATAAGATTACTGTCTTTTAGCTTTTTGGTCGAATTAGAAACAGCTGTAGGTGATACATTAAGTATCTTAGCTACTTCTCTCTGGCTTAGCTTTTCTCCTGCCTTTACGCATAGCAGGGAAAAAATCTCCTGCTCAAGTATTGTCCACTTAAGTTTATATATGTCCATTTTACTTTATGTGTGTAAAGTTAACTTTATATATCTTTCTATTTTTTCCTGTGCTCTTACAAATAACTATTTCTTAAAATAGCAGCTGAACAAGAACAAATCAAGCACAACGCCCAGCAAAGCGGAGATAACCCACTGAATCCCTTCAAGAAGCACACGGACAGGAAGGTAAGAGTGCGTTAAAGAGAGGACTGCAACAGGCAGCGCAAGTATGAAAAACACAAAGGATACTGCAAGTGAAGCAAGCAGCATAACAAGCCATGCCAGAAGCACATGCCCCGGGTTATTTCTCGTATAGCCCATGGACGCCTTCATCGTTTCCCAGGGACCCTGCTTTTTCTGGAAAAATATTGGGTCAAGAAAATAAAGGGAAAAGTAAATGGCTATAATATAAAGGAGAGCAATCAGAAAAGGAATTGCCAGAGCAACAACAGGGACATTTCCAAAAATCACAAATCCATAAAGCGAAGCAAAGACCTTTATCATGAAAATTGCAACTATTGCTATTGCAGGAAGATAGAGCAGCATCCTTATAAGATTAATTGCAAAATATTTCCTGAAATGCTGCCTGCCATATGACACAATCTTTTCAGCAGTTATTTTTTTGTTAAGCATCACATCCCTGTAAGCGCCAATCTGCATGGCCCTCACATAGGAGATTATAAGCAGCAGGACAAAAAGGTCTGCAATCACCAAAAAGAGAAAAAGGGGCCAGATGCTTATCAGCTTCGCAAGAATCTCCTCTCCGGAGTATGTAAATGCAGCGGTTGTGAATATCAAAATAAACTGAATGGCGGCAAAAAGAATGAATCCCAAACCCAGAAAAAATCCTATAAGC
>CAZKBD010000011.1:19958-28967 GCA_964550945.1 uncultured Methanosarcinales archaeon | reverse complement strand
TTGGGCTAATCTTGGAACAACAGGAGGCTCTGCAATCTCTACGTCAATTTCCTTAGAAGCGTCAAGCGCTGATTTTATAAAATTGCTTTCTTTGTCATTGGTTATCAACAAGGCAGTAATTTTTTTCTTCAGAGGGGAGCTGATAAAAGCCTTATTATCCAGCTCAAAATCATCATTAACATCAAGCTCTATTGTGCTTATGCCAAGAGGAGTTTCAAAAACAAGGCTCTCAATAGAATTAGGAAGTATTTTAATTGTTTTTTCATCTAATATCTCTTCCTTCTTTAGCTTCACTTTAACATTTACTTCATCATCATTGTAATTTTTTATATAGACCTTTGTTTGGTACTTCTCTATCATTAAATCCACTATGCCTACATTTTTTCCTTGGCTTGCAACATCAACAAAGTCAACAATATTGCTTTTTGAGACCAATGTTCGTTTTGCTACAAGAATGTCCTGGCCTTCTGTCTGGATAAAATCGCTAATAACAACAATGCGGCCTTTCCTGCCTTCCAATAGATCAGAAGCGACCATTATAGCATCTCCAATATTTGTTCTGGTTGCTTTGGGGTTTAGATTGGATAATATTGTGGAGGCTTCCTGCCTGCTGCCCTGCTTTAAGATAACTATAGGGGAATTCTCTGCCAGGACTATGCTGATCTTTCCATCTAAATTATTTTTGGCTATTTCGATGGCTTTGCCAAATCTTGTTGTGCTTTCATATTTTGCCTGCATTGAAGCGCTTGCATCTAATATTATAACTGTATTTGACGAAGCAACATTATAAGACAAATCGAAATAAGGGGCTGAAACTGATAATGCCAATGCAATCAAAGCAATGATCTGGATAATGAATAAAAGGTTCTGCAATAGCTTTTTTAAAAAAGCCAGCTGCTTTGCCTCTTTCTTTTCTCTCATCAAGAACATCAATGAGGGGATCACTTTTTCAATGGTTTTTGGCCTGATCAGATAAAGGATGATAAATGGGACTAATGCCAAGAGTGCAAATAATCCTGTTGTGCTTGTGAATGGCATTTTTAGCTTTAATAATCTTTTGTCATTATTATTTTAAAGTTGCTATTTGTTTTTTTATTGATGATAATATTATTTTGTTTAATTACTAACTGAAAATCGCCTTTACACATACTTTGTAAGTTCTCTTTTGTTCGATGCCTATACCAACAGCCATTTCCATAGCGGAATGAAATTAACTTTCCTCTTTATACCTGCCCATTCCAGGGTTTCTTCTGATTCGTAATCATCAGTTATGATCAACAGATCATTACACTTAAGCTCCTTGCTGCATTTTAATAGGGCGCTTATCTCTCTCTTTTTTGTGTCATCGGCAGCAGCATCATAACAAACCTGGATTAATTGCTTAATCTTTGGACCATCTTTGATTACAAAGTCAACTTCCTTGCCATTTAAGTCTTTCCAATAAAAGATGCTTTCGGATAACCTTCTAAGCTGGATTGCCACAATATTCTCGTAAATCTTGGAAATTTTGTCTGAAAGCAGGATATTGCTTAAATGAGAAAACCCTATATCGGACAAATAAACCTTTCGCGGGCTGTTTTCCTGCTCTTTTACAGAAGAGCTAAACCTGTACAAAAAGTGTATTAATTTGCTGCTTTCTATATATTTGGAATATATCTCAACAGTCTTTTCTTCTAACTTAAGAAATTTCCCAAGCCTGTTAAAGGTTATCAGTGAGGAAAAATTTGTTGTGTAATAAAAAGCTATTCTTTCTAATTTGTCAATTCTTCTGACCTTGAATCTTTTTATTATGTCCTTGTTTAGAATATCGCTATGATAGCTCCTCAGCACCTTGATTTTTAATTCTGCCTCTTTTTCTAAGGCAACTTCGGGAAAGCCCCCGAAAGAGGCGTATGCCTTTAACAAGCCTTTTATCTCTGCTTCTTTCTTGATCTCTTCAAATTTGCTCTTGAAGATTAATCCATTGAACTGCAGAAATTCTTTAAAGCTTAAAGGAAAAACTTCTAAGGTTAATGTTCTGCCAGTAAGCAAAGTAGCCAGCTCTTCACTCATTATTTTTGCGCTGGAGCCGGTTACCACTAAGTATGCCTCGCCTTTTTCGTTCACGCTCCTAACAAACTTCTCCCAATCCGTTACTTCCTGGATTTCATCAAGGATGATCAATGGTTTTTTATCTGGCTTTAGCATTGAGAGGTAAGCATCATATATTTTTATCAGAAAATCTTTGTTTAATTGCTCATCAAACCTAGCTTCCTCAAAATTGACAATTAATGAGTTCTTTTTTTCTTTAACAAAATTATCAACTATTTGCTTGGCAATAAAACTTTTCCCTGCTCTTCTAATGCCAGTTATAGTAACAATTTTATTCATTCTTAAATATTTTAGAGCTTCGCCTAGATAATTCTCCCTATTAATCCCTATATCTGGCTTTTTTTCCCAGAAATTCCAAGCGATTAACGCCTTGATTATTGATTCTGCCTTCATTTTAAGTTGTATATTTCGTATTATTTATAAATTTTACGTATCTTATTTCGTATATTTAGGTTTTTTACTAAACGCCTTATCAACCTCTTTCTGGATTACTAACTCTTTGAGTGATATCATGATATTATTAAGTCAATTACTTGCTCAATAATTCTTCTCTCAACACCAAGTATTTTTGCGGCTGAGGTTATCTTTTCACTAGTAACTACATTCTTAAGATCATTTTTTGGCCATCTTATTTATGCATAACAAATGAATTTATAGGAAATAACCTTAATTTTCGTATATTTTGAATTATTGTAAGGTTATTTCCTAATAAGCAAATCACTTTTACAAGGTAACTTAGTTACGATTATTAAAGTGATTTGCTATAATAAAGATTTATACAAAAATTAACATCATTTACTAGGGGTTGAAATTCAAGATTAGTATCTAACCAGCACCCTATCAGCCTCTTCCTTCTCCCATCCATTATCAATGAGCAATTTCTTAACTTCTTTTTTTGAATATCCTCTTTTTCTTGCTTCATTGATAAACTTGTCAACAGGATCGCTGCTTTGCTTTTCCATCAGCTCTATATCCCCTTTCTCTAGTTTCATCAGCCTAGAGAGTTTTCTCATCTGGAGGAACACTAAGATGAGGAAATACGAAGCCAAAAACGAATACACCAACAAAAGTTCCATCAGGGGGATGTCTATACCAAAAATATATACCATCTTTTCACCTCTTTTTTATACTCCTTAGTTTAAAAGCTACAATTAATATTAAAATTATCAGGGCTAGATTGATGAATTTGAAAGGGCTTGGTTGCGGGTTAGTGTCTCCAACAACATCTCCGGTAATCCTATTACCGGGTTCATCTTTATTCAAATCTATATTTGTTGTTGTAACTGCTTTCTTAAAGCCCTTGCCGAATAATGTTGCTTTAATTTCGTAAATATCATTGCTTAAGTATCTTGTAGGATATTCTTTTTCAATCACTAAATTGGCGCCTGCCCTTATCTTAAGCTTATCTAAATAGTCAACATAATAAGTCCTTCTGCCTTTGTTTATATTGAGTTCTATCGCTGCTGTGTTGAGGTCGATAGTTGGGTCTAGGTTTGTTATGTCAAAAGAAACAAGCATGTAGTCATCTGATATCTTTCTGGCGCTTATGCTCAACAAAGGCTCTGGCTCTGGGCTTAATAATGGCTGTTCTTCAGTGATGTTTTCTTGTACAGTAACATTTTCTGCAGCAGGGAAATAGCACCATTTGGATTCGAATGGCTTGAACAAAGTTGTGCCGCAATCATTTAAATCAGTGCATACCCTGTAGCTCAGCTGCTGAGGCGTGCATTCTGACCAGCTTGAGCAGTCCCAGTTTTCAGTGCATCTTTGCTCGCCAATGACATCTCCTCCTGAGATGCCTCCTCCGCCACCTCCACTGCCACCTGGGCTGCCTGAAGATGGGCAATCAGCCGGACAATCTGCATTTGCCTCATCTCCATTGCAAATGCCATCTCCGCAATAGGCTGACTCACTAACCTCATAGGTTGTGAAATGAGCCACATCAAAGATTAAAGTGCCATTAGTGTAGTTTATGATTGTGCAAATTGAGGGTGGGCAGATGGCGCTATCTCTTAATATTTGAGGGTGACTAAATGAAATGTTATACAATTCTATGCGCGCTGATTTGTTTAATTCTGGGATAACCCCTGAGTCTATGGATATCTTAGCTTTGTTAATGTTTGTCAGATAGTCTATATCAGCTCCGCAAGCAAAGGTGATATTTTCAGTGAAGGTAATTTTTCCGTAATCTGGGATGTATAACATAAATGGATTGGTATAATTAAAGTTGATGTATCTTTGTGTCATCAGATTAATAGGAGATGTGCAGTTTTCTATACAATCTATTCTTCCATCGCAATTGTCATCAAGGCTGTTGCATGTCTCATTTTCAGGAGATCTTCCTGTGCATTCTGCCCAAACACCATCAGCGCAGGATTGATTGCCAACTGTGCAAGTTCCGATATTCTGGCCGCAAGCTCTGGAATAAGTGGTGTTTATTGATATATCATAATCATCGCAGTCTATTGTTATATTAAATCCGTCGTTATCATGGTCAAATGGATATATATCACAGGCATCTCCTAGATTATCATCGTCAGAATCTGTTTGATTTGCATTTGGAACTAATAGGCAATTGTCAGTTGCGTCATTTACGCTGTCATTATCATCATCTGGATCAACACAATCGGCTAATTCGTCTCCATCAGTATTAGCGAATGTTTCGTCTGTTTGAGCATTGCAGTTATTATCAAGGCCATCACAGATTTCAGCTGCATTTGGGTTTATGGTTGCGTTATTATCATTGCAGTCATTTCCTGTTGGGCATGCAATAGGGGATATTGCAAAGAATGTGTCAGTATCTGCATCAACGCATTCATAACAGACAGGATCATTATAATCAGCCAAGCCATTGCAATCGTTGTCATTCCCATCAGTGCAGTTAGTTTCTGTTAGTTGATATGGAGAATCCTCTAAGATATTATCTCCGCAGCAGCTTAAGCTGCCATTGTTATTTGTCCAGATAAATGCATTTGATTCGCAAACATAGCTGCATGCTTCGTTTGTGAAGCCTTCATCAACAGTTATGTTGCAGTTGTCATCAATCCCATTGCATAATTCAGCAGCAGCTGGATTGATATAGCTGTTAAGGTCATTGCAGTCACTATTTTGCCCTGCATATCCGAATGGCAGCGAGCATGCTTCAATTGTAACAGTTGAATTTCCATAAGCATCATTATCAATATCCTGGTAATAAGTTGTTGTAACTCCTTCATCTGCCTGGCTATTGCAATTGTTGTCTAACTCATCGCAAATTTCTGGTTGAGGTGCTCCAGGAACGCAATTGTTAATTTCATCACTGCTAATGCAGACTAGCTGCCCGGTTCTTATGCATTCACCAATCCCGCAAGTTGTTTGAGTTGGAATGTAGTTTTCATCAGCTATGCTATTGCAGTTCTCATCCAGGCCATTACAATTATCATCATTGCCTGTTGGAGTTCCTGCTGCGCATGTGTCAGCTGCATTTCCTGCAATGCAAAGCCAGTTACCGGTATTTGCGCAAACACCTACGCCGCATGTTGTTGGGTTATTGTACCAAGGCTCATCTATGCCGTCAGGGCTTGAATCACAATCATCATTTATGCTATTGCATAAATCAGGCATTCCAGGATTGATGTTTGCGTCATTGTCATAACAATCATTAATGCCATAACCTGCAAGAGCGCAGATCATATGCGGTGAGTAAGTATCATTATCCTGGTCGCAATAGGATTCACAGTTTAGGTCTATTGTACCATCACAATTGTTGTCTATTCCGTCATAACCGCTATTATCACCACAACTTTCATTGGTTGCATTCAAGTATGGGTTGCAGGTGTTGTATTGTGATCCAGCTGTGCAGGTTAGTTGCCCTACAGCTCCCTGGCAAGCTCCAACTCCACAGCTTGTTGGCTGGCTGTACCATGGCTCATTAATGCCATCTGTTGTTAGAGGATTGCAGTCATCATCAATGCTGTTGCACAGTTCAATGTTGTTTGAGGTTGAGTCTGAGCAAGATTGCGAGCCAGTATTGCAGATGAAAGTCCCTTCATTGCAAAGGTCTGAATCAGGGCCATCACAGCTTTGGCCCAGCCATAGTTCACTGCTGCCATCAGCTGTTCCAGAATTGCAGTCATTGTCTAAAGTATCGCAGATTTCCAGGGCTCCTGGGTAAGTGATGTTAGTATTGTCATTGCAGTCACCGCAGCTTGGAGAATAATTATCATAATCATTATCTGGTTCACAGGCTGCTGCGCATATATTTGAAGTGCAAGTGTAGATTGCAGAGCATTGGTTTGGCACGCTTATTGGGTAGTCAGCAAATATGTTTGCATTGCAGCTGCCTAAGCCGCAGCCATCTGAAGGGCAGGCTGTTGCTATGCAATCTGTGTTTTGGCTTGAATCGTAAATTTCACTTCCATTAGCATTACAAACAGCACATATTCCTGTATCAAGGCCGTAAGTTGAGCAATTGCTCCAAGCTCCTAAAGTGCATAGTTGATTGCCAGCACAAGCGCCTGAGCCGCAAGATTGGGTAATATTATCTATAGTGCCATCGCAATTGTTGTCATCATTATCGCATATTTCAATTGCTCCTGGATAAGTTAAGTTGTTGTTGTCATTACAATCATTGCCGCTTGGGCAGACTGGGCTTGTGGCATTATATCCATCATTGTCATCATCAACACAGCTTATGCAGGAAGGATCATTTAAATCTGTTAAGCCATTGCAATCATTGTCTCTTGTATCACTGCATATTATTTCAGTTGTTTGATAGGGATTATCTTCTCCTGGGTTGTTGCCGCAGCAGTTTAGATTACCCCCATTATTAGACCAGTTGAAGCTTGATGCAATACAAACAAATGAGCAGCTTTCGTTTGTGAATATTTCGTCAACAGCAGCATCGCAGTCATCACTGATGCCATTGCATAATTCTGGCGCTTCTGGGTAGATAGTAGTTATATAATCATTGCAATCTGTGTTGTTTGCTACATATCCTGCTGGGGCTGTACAGTTCTGGATCGTGTTTGTTAAGTTGCCGAAAGTATCTGAATCAAAGTCTCTATAGAATGTTGATAAGACTCCCTCATCTATTCCTCCAGCACAGTTGTCATCAATATTGTTGCAGATTTCAGTTCTAATTGGGTTTACGTTGGCATTAGTGTCATCGCAATCTCCAGAGGTTGCTGTTAGCTCTGTTGAAATGTTGTATAAAGCTGGCCTTAGGCATTGCGTTAAGGTTGAGCCATTGCTGTATAAATCGCTATCTGCATCCCTATACCAAACTTGGCCTGGATGCTCAATAGGATCAGAATCATCGCAATCATCGCCAGTTTGGCAAACTGGGCTTGTGACATTATAGCCGTCACTATCAGAATCTATACAAGCTACTTCTGAAGGAGTTATCTCGATAATGTTTGAAGAAATTTGGCTTCCATTACAGTCAGCAATGAATTGGAGCTCTGGATTAATGTTATTCTCCCCATCAGTATCATTAAACCACTGAGCAACCCATGGGGTTTTTGTTTTGTTTAGAGTAAATGTTGCTGTTGCTGGCAATCCATAACCGCTGATTGAATCATTATTGGTAAAGAAATCAATCTCAAGATAGTTTAGATTTACTTCCCTGCCAGTACAATTATCTCCTTCAATAGTAATATTTATTTCAGTGCCTGCTGTTACATTTGGGTAAACAGGGAAAGCAAAACAGGAAGGCTGTCCTGTGCAAGCAGTGTCATTGCAATCAGCCTGGCTATTGCAATTATTGTCCTGGTTATCATCGCAAACCTCAACAGCGCCGGGATTGATATTGGAATTAGTATCGTTGCAGTCAACTAAACCACAAGAGCCGCCTGTTATGTTATAGCCATCAGCATCATTATCAACGCAAACTACACCATTCTGCAAAGTCCAAGATAGGTTTTGTATGTTTGTTGTGTTTATGTTTCCAGAATTATCTGCAGTATGGATAGTTAGGTTGTATAAAGTGTTATTTGTAAGGCTTGTTGCAGTATAACTCACAATTGGTGTTGACAAGTTCACAATGTTAATTGAATTCAGATAAAGGATTGTCTTGTTAAAGTCAGCATCTAAAGGATTTGTCCAAGTCCAGTTGATTGATGAATTTGTTATTGCACTACTTTGCAGATTAGTGACTGAAGCTGGAGGGGTTGTGTCAGCAACAACACCCAAAGTCAAAGGCAGCATATCGATGTTATAGCCAGAGCAGCCAGGGCAAGCAAGGCTTGAAGAAACATTTAGAGGAGCATCACAGAATCCAGTGCTGTTTACATCAGCACAAGTCTGTGAGTATCCAGTACCAGAAGGATTTGCCCAGAAGTTGCCTCCAATCAAGTTTCCGCCAATAATGTTTGTGCCAGATTGGTTTGTTGTGCTGAAATAATTGTTAGCATTAACTGAATTATTAACATTAAGCGAATTATTAAAAAAGTTATTATAAAAAAAGTTATTATTGGAATTGACAGAATCAAAATAAACCCCGCTGTTTGAATTATTATAAACCTTAAAGCCAGTAATAGTATTATTGTTAGCATTAGCATTGATATAAATTCCACTATACGAACCATTATATGAACCTGCAACAAAGCCTCCACTTAGATTATTAAAATCCCCTCCAATCACAATACCATGGCCCACAGTCTCAGAAACATTAATCCCACTCAAAACATTATATGATCCAGTAACAGTAAACGCATTGCCTGTATTGCCTCCAGCATAGCTGCCAGAACTAATAAAAACATTGGAAAAAGAGGAATTAGAGGCCTCAGAATAAATGCCTCCCTTGCCAAAATCATTAACAATACAATTACTAACAGAAACATTCACCAAGCCACTAATGATCCTAATTCCATAATCAGTATAAACATCAGTTCCATCAATCGTATTTCCAAGACAGTCTAAACTTATATTTTTCTCAAT
>CAZKBD010000011.1:8803-19858 GCA_964550945.1 uncultured Methanosarcinales archaeon | reverse complement strand
TTACCTATAATGCTAAAATTAGAAAACCGATTATAATACCCATCCTGATTGACATTAATACCACAATCCTTATTATCCTTAATAACTCCTTTTGTAAAATTATTATACTCCGCATTAGCACTCCAAGCACTCATCTCAAATCCATCATCAGTATTATTTATAGAGTTGACATTATTAAACAAGTTATATTTTGCAGTATAAAGAACAAACCCATCAATATTGGAATTAACCTCGATATCAGTTACACTAGAATTGTCAACATTATTCATCTTTAATCCCTTATCAAAATCAGAAATAAAACAATTAGAAACATAAACATTCTTCAATTTGCTTGAGCTATTAATCCCTTCAATAAGCAGGCCAACACTATTTGAGCTATCATCACCATCAATAGCATAACCCCCGCAATTAAATGTTACATTGCTTGCATTAATCTTAATACAACTGCCATGATAATTAGTGATATCATTGATCAAAACATAATCCCCTGAAGAATCGATGGATGTGCATCCAGTAATGACAATATTCTCAGTAACCCAAACCTCAATCTGACTACTAAACTGGTTGCCGCTAGTATCATTAACACTAACATTCAACCAATAATAACCCAAATTAAGAACAGTGTTGTTCTCAAGCAGAAACTTGCTTCCATTAGTTCTACTCAACTTAAACCTTACAGTATCATTAATCCATGCATTATCTACTCCAACATCATCCTGCGTATCAAACTCATAATACAAGTTTGCGCCATAATTAATAGCCCTATTCCTTAAGCCAATAAAAGACGGCGGAATATTATCCTGAACAATGTTTACTGCAATAATCTTTGAAACAGAGTTATTTGCAGAATCAAAAGCAGCAATATTAACAGAATAAGCCCCTTTAACAAGGGCATTCCAGTCAAACATCAACAAGCCAGTGCAGTTAATAAAGAACCTAGAGTCATTAATAGAATAACTAATTCCATTGCACTCAGTGCCTCGATCATCAAAAGAATCAATATTGTATCCTAGGATATTGCCATAACTAATTGTCAAATCATTTAAATTAGTAAAAACAGGCGCAGTAACATCAGGGCCAGTACTATTAAGCACACTAACATTAATTGTTTGATAAACAAAGTTTCTTGAAACATCAGTAACAGTCACATTAAGAATATAATCACGAACAGATAAAGGATTAGTACCCCTCCTTATAACCCCAGAACAGTTTATGGCAAAATTAGAATCACTGACAGTATAAGTCAAGCCATTGCATTCTGAATTAATATTGTCAGTTGCATCAAAGTCATGATAAAAAGTCTCATTATCAGGCACGCTAAAATTATAAATATTAGTAAACTGAGGTGGAATAACATCATCAGTTATATTAACTATAACCGCTTCAGAAACAGAATAACCTACAGTGTCATTAGCACTAACATTAACAAAATACACACCCACACCAGGATTACCTACACTAAACTTAAACAAGCCAGTATTGCTAATATTAAACCTGCTGTCATTAACCCAGTAAGTGTCAATTCCGCTTAAATCAACAGCCTCATAATCCTCACTGATATTATAAATGTAAGCTACAGTAATATTCCAGATAGACTTAAAAGAAGGGTTTACAGTATCAACTAAATTTTGATCCACAACCCAAATATCATCGATAAATATTGAGTAATCAGGATTACCTAATTTCCCAAGATAAAATGTTTCTAACCCTGATTTAAAGATATGATTATCATTAGTCAAATTAATAAAAGGAATAACCACTTTTCTATAAGCTGCATCAAGTGTGCCTCCCTCTATAAACGGAAGTATATCAATATTATTTGTTGCAGAATCATAACTTCCCAATCTTAGAGTGAATGATCTTCCTGACTGATCTGATTTTGCCCAGAAAATTAATGTGTCATAATCAGTAATATCTTTTCTATATATCTCAGTCCTAATTCTTTCAATTGTAAAAAAATTAATTAAAGGATCATAATAATTAGTTGGAGTTCCTTTAAATGAATAATTTCCCTGAAACACATCATTAGGCATAGCAGAAACATTAATAATGCTGCCATAGCCAACTGAAACATGATCTTCGTTTACTCCTTCTCCATTCCAAATTCTTCTTTTTAAATTATAGTTAGGATCCCATAAGAATTCATAACTAATTATATCTAGTGAAGGATTTCCTGATTTATCTAATACTCCTGTTGTGTTTAGATTATACAAAACATCAGGCTTTTGTTCACTTGTTGTTAATATAACCGTAATATTATCATCAAGAAGATATGCTCCTGAAATTATCAGACCATTATTGACTGAATAACTATTAATGTTTTCTGCACTAATATTATCAAGTGGCTCATTAAAGATAATCTTTATTATGTTAGGATTTATACTTGAAACTAATTCAGTAATCACAGGACCAGTCTGATCAATATCTGTTGTTACAGACATAGAAGCTGGGTCACTTAACAAAAACCCTATGTTTGCTGAAACAACTTTATATTCATAAGTAGTGTTAGATTTTAATCCTTCATCAACATAAGAAGTATCTCCGCTATATGCATTAGTATGCCCAATGAGCTTTCCACCCCTATAAACCTGATACCATAATAATTCTGATTCTGCATCAGTTGAAGGATTCCATGAAAGTGAAACTTTTGATTCAGTCTTAACAGCAGAAAATCCTGTTGGAGCACTTGGAGGGGTTGTATCAATATCAGTAAGTGTTACTAATGATTTCTTATTATCCTCTTGCCCTGGAAGCCAGGAAGTGGGCGTATAAAAGTTAGCAGGCATTAATTGGCTTATGTCAAGAAGAAACTCTGAATTTAACCCAGGAGCGCCTTCATTATTTGTGACAACTGATCCTGCATCAAAATACCTATTCTGGTTAGGCATCCTAGATTGATAAGGAAAAGTTATCTGATTAACTATATCATAGCCGCCGTCCCAACATGGAACACCTGCATTTCCAAATACAGCATATCCTGGAATATTCCCATAACCATCTTCATAAAATGATTCAGAGTCCCACCAAAGAGCATCTTGCGGATAATTTTGTCCAAGTCCTGTAGTATAAACAAAATTTGAAGGGTTTCCTCCAAGAACATAATCCGCAGTCATGCTTATAGTGTCAATTATCTGCTGCTTTTTAGCAGCAGTTAAAGGCCTTATTGAATCAAGATATAGCCTAATATAAGATTTGTCAAGGTATTGCCCAACAATTGATTCTGCACCCCATCCACCTCTTTGGCCAGCACCTCTAGGATTTCTATGCGCATGATTAAGTTCCATTCTAATAACTTGCCCATCAGTATACTTCTTGTTTGCAGCTCCAAATACACTATTATCCAAAGTGTCATACCTATTAAATATCTGGTTAAGTATTGTCTGATTATCAGAAGCCAATGCATATGCAAAAGTAAAGTAAGGATCGAAAGTTGGGCCTTGATTATAACTTTCACTTGTATTCCAATGCGCCTCAAAGATATTACGATAGTAAGAATCGTTTGTAAGCCTGTATAATTCTCCTGCAGCAAAGAAATACAAGCTATCACCGTCTTCTACTTCGCCATTATAAGTTCCTACAACTCCATTAGAATAAGAATAGTTGAATGCATTAATTGCTCGCTCTTTTAATTCGTCTGATTTACAGGTTGGAGTTCCACACAATGCAGTTTGATCAATATTTTTAAGTAAATAAGATGCTTTTGCAAATAACCCTGCTACTCTTGCAGTATGCGCTGGATTTCTAGAATATGTCCAATAAGGAGTGGTATCCTCATCTGAATATCTTGCATCAAGACTCATAAGATGCCCAGATGTTTGAACACCTTGCCTTACTCCAAAAGATTCATAAGGAGAGTAATCTTCTTGAATGGGATTATATACATCAACGCAATTATCAGCATAATCCGAAATTCCATCATTATCCGTATCATTCTTTTGAGCGCAATAACTATCTTGATCACAAGCATCACCTACAAAATCATTATCACAATCATTTTGGTCTAGATTATAAATCATCGGACAATTATCAAAGTCCCTAATCATTGGAGACTTAAATCCATCTCCAACACATACTCTGTCACCATCAACATCATTTGAAGGGTCAGAAAAGCAAGGGTCACATGCGTCTCCTACCTCATCAGAGTCATAATCCTCTTGGCCTTGATTAGGCATCTCAATGCAGTTATCAAAATAGTGCGCATAAGAATAATAATAGTAGGTTGCATCATCCCCATCATAATCAAATGCATTATAATTATCGCATGCATCACCTATTCTGTCATGATCAATGTCTGCCTGATCAGGATTATATTTTGTTGGACAATTATCATCACAATTAATCTTGTTTCCGCCAGTGCACCGATTATCTGTAGTATTGCCACTGTTATCCCCATCATTTAATATAAAATCACTGTCTGAGTTTAGAGTAGGAGGAATGTTTGGTAAGTCACAAGCATCGCCAATAGTATCATTATCACTATCCAACTGAGAAGGATTAGAAACAATAATACAATTGTCCAAATGGTCATAGATAGTATCACTGTCCGTATCTAAATAGCCTTTATTATCCACATTTATTGCGCGAGTACAAATAGCCAAGTTATTATTATCATCACACGCATCGCCAATAGTATCATTATCACAATCAGATTGGTAAGGGTTATATTTATTTGAACAAGTGTCATTTTTACCAATCATGGGAGCAATAAACCTACTGCCTTTACAAAAACCATCTCCATCAACATCATTTTCAGCATCATCTGGACACAAATCGCAAGCATCACCTATGCCATCTTTATCAGAATCAGACTGGTTAGCATTTGAGATTGTAATACACTTATCAACATTGTCTAATATGCTGTCATTATCAGAATCAAATATATTCTTAGTGTCACAAGCATCTCCAATTCCATCACCATTAGTGTCAGTTTGAGAAGGATTATAATGCCATGGGCAATTGTCATTTGTCCCAATCATTGGACTGCTAAAACTTCCTAATTTACAAATCCCATCTCCATCAACATCATTTTCAGGATCATCAGGACAAACATCGCATGCATTTCCAACATTATCATTATTTTCTTGAAGTTGCTCCCATAGGTGAATGCTGTATAATCCCTCATCAAGCAGATCAGGTATTCCATTTCCAGATTCTGGAATTGTCAATTGGCCATCACGATAAGCATCAGGATTTAGTTCATATGCTGTAAGTAATCTAAGACCATTAGCATAGTGGCCTACCTGCAAGTCAAGATCTCCTGCATCATGATGTCCCCCTTGCAGTTCCCTTTTGCCTACCTGAGGAGTATAGCTAGGAAAATAGACCCTTCCAACATAACCTGCATCCCTCCTCTCAGATGTATAAACATAAGGATGATCTGTTCCTGCCCTAGTCCAATCAGTCCATTGAGGCTGTAAATCACGTCCCCACCTATTTTGATACATCCCCCTCTCAAAAACATACCACGCTTTTTGGATTCCAAGCTCACTTACCCTAGTTGGATAACTAACGCCAACTCCTGGAACATAAACCTGATAAGTATCAGTATCACTTTCTGGAAGGCCAGAGAGATTTATTTCCCTTACCTGTCCTCC
The DNA here is from genome assembly GCA_964550945.1 of uncultured Methanosarcinales archaeon. Taxonomy (GTDB): domain Archaea; phylum Nanobdellota; class Nanobdellia; order Woesearchaeales; family CAZKBD01; genus CAZKBD01. Next base: position 14,264 of record CAZKBD010000011.1, on the reverse strand, counting down.
AACATCAACATCATAATCAACAGCAGGCATGACCCATGGAGAATAACTGTTAACAGTACAGTTATAATATTTTTCTACAGTCTCATTGACCAATTCTGAACCATTCCATACTGGTCCAGTGAAATTTCCAATAAAACAGCTGCCATTCCATATTCCACTCTTATTTCCAAGATCCCACTGGTACCTTATTTTTAGAGGAATATTATTAATCATTGGCTGCTTTGTTGACAAGATTGAAGATGAGCTATTAAAGACAAAAGCAAAGGCAGGATAATTATCAAGAGGCACTCCACTTGCATTTCCATTAAGATCAAGCCCCATCCAGTCAGAAACATATGCATATCTTTTTGTTGTGATTGGGTTGTATCCTAACTGATTTACCTGAATTGATGATGAAACAAGATATTTATCGCTAAACAATAAAGTTAAGTTTAAGTCAGTACTTACCTCATTTTTACCAAATAATGTTTTTGTATTACTCATACATGGATGATCTAATTCAAAACTATCAGGATTATTAGCGCCCCCACTATGGGATATTTGAAGAATCTCACTATTTCCTACTTGTTCATCCAAAACAAGATATATATGATGGTCAAACTCAAGATAACTTGCATAATCAGGATCAAATTGGCCAGCAGGAACAGAACGCCGGAAAACCTTAGTCACATTTATATGGTCTCCATTTTTTCTTGTGACACTCCAATTTCCAGCATGCCAGTCCCATCCAGTATAATTAATAACTTCATTAACACCATCATCTATCCAATTATTTATCCCAGAATATGAATGCACTTCTGGATTAAATAATATTAAATGTATTATGTTTGGAGAAGCAAGATGAATTTCTTTTAAAGGAGTATCTAATTTATTTCTATTTCCATATTCAAACTCTATCTGGGCAAGTTGCCCGCCAATTGTCCTTGCATACGCATCTCCTGCTGCGAATACTCCAGAAGCATTTATTGCCTCTACTCTTATGAATGTGTCAACTGCTGCTGCAACATCTTTTATTATGAATGTTGTGTTGGTATTTCCTGAATTGTTTCCCATCAACTTCATCCAAGTGTAATTTCCAAGTGTTTCTGGCTCTGGTGTGATGTAAATATTATAGCTTGCTGCGCCACTGACAGGATTCCAGCTTAAGCTAATTGTGCTTGAAGAGATATTAATGACATCGACTGGAAAAGCTAATCCAGGGCCGGCATATAAAGAAATCCTCGAATTCTTTGTAAAACCATCAGAATGAGTTATAGGCTCCAGCTTTGCAAAATTACCAGGCAAAACAACATCATAAGCAACATTCTCAGTCTTTATGAACTCAAGATTGTTATACTGGCCAGCAACAGCAACAGGAGCTAAAAATAGGCTAAGGATCAACCAAGCAAACACCAATAATTTGGAAACGTCAATCAATTTCATCTTCATCAACTTTTTGTATTGAATCGCCATTTTTTTATGTAGGTATCTCCCAATAAGCATCAGTCAACATGCATTGAGCACTTTCAGCAGCAGTGAAATTGCTGAAATGGCCAACAGTGAACACAAGAGTACTGCCATCATAACTATTCCTTACGCAATGAGAGCATTGAATGCCATTCTCCAAGATTAATGGATTATTAAAGCTTATGCCATATAATGTTATAGTAGCATTATGAGCAGCCAGATTTGGAAGATAAGCATTATCAATGCCAACCAGATTGTTTTCTATGAAAACATAAGAATCTAAATTCATACCTGAGAAGTCAACACTCTCTGGGCCAAACTCAATCTTACCATAGGTTGTGTTCTCTAGAACAGAATTCTCAACAGATGTGATATCTAATTCAGCTGTAAAATTAGTGGTAGAGCCATCAAATTTAGAATAAATTGGCAAAGCCTGGCAGCCTTCGTCAGTTTGATTATTGCAGTTGTCATCAATTCCGTTCCAACAAACCTCAACAGCACTAGGATTGACTAATGGATTTGTGTCGTTGCAATCTATTAGGCCGCATCCAGCAGTTATATTGAAGCCGTCTCCATCAGAATCAGTGCATGATGGAGCAACAACAGCCAAAGGCAGCATATCGATGTTATAGCCAGAGCAGCCAGGGCAAGCAGTGCTTGAGGTTACATTCAAAGGAACATCACAAATGCCTGTGTTGTTAGCATCAGCGCATGTCTCTGAGTATCCGTTGCCAGAAGGATTTGCCCAGAAATTGCCGCCGATTAAATTTCCGCCAATGATGTTTGTGCCAGAAGTTTGTGTTGAGTTGAATAATGCACTTGCTCCTGGATTAAAGTTAAGATTATTGGTATTATTAATTAGGTTATTGTAAAAGAGGTTATTGCTAGATGAGGCATAGGTGTTGTTAACTCCAAGAGAATTATTATAGATATATGAATTCTTAATGATATTGCTGACAGTACTTCCTATTTTAATTCCTATGGCAGTGTTATAAATAATTGAATTAGTGATATTATTATATTTGGAGGTAGATGGGAGTGATATGCCATACCCTAAACCCTGATTGTAAGAACTGATATTTTGGAGTATTAGGTTATTTGTGTTGGCAAAGTCAAATCCTCCTGATCCAGAATTAGACCACACTGAATAAGCATTAGTGTTTGATATAACCGAATCATTAACATAACTGAATTGAACGCCAAATTGCAGCTCTTTAACATTACAGTTTTTTACAGTTATATTCTTCAAGTAATTTGTGCTGTTGCCTATTGCATAAATTGCGCGATCTCCTGATGCACCGGTTAGATCTCCATCTAGGGTATAGCCTTGGCAGTCAAGTGTGACATTGCTTGCAGTAATGTTCATACAAGTCAGAACATTAACAAGCGAATTCATTAATAAATAGTTTCCAGACTGATTTATATTAAAACAGCTAAATAACATAGTTGATGAAGTAACCTCAATTAATAAAATTGAAGATGCCCTATTTCCAGAAGTATCGTTTACAGAAACATTTAACCAGTATTGTCCTAAGGATAAGATAGTATTATTCTCTAAGAGTCCTGAACTCGCATTGATTTTGAAATTGATGGTGTCATTTATCGAAAAACTTCCAATTGCAACGTCATCAGTTGCGTTTATATCATAGCTTAAAGGGATAGATGGCCTAATGTACTGGTTTATGATATTGGTAAAGACCGGAGCAATGAGGTCTTCCACAATTGACACAGTTAGTTCTGTGCTTGCAGATTTTTCTGAAGTGTCATAAACAGTTATCCTTAGAGTATAATTTCCTTTCTGAGGGAATATCCCATTATACTCTAAAAGCCCAGAGCTATCAATCTTAAATTGAGTGTTATTAACTTCAAATCTTGCAATTCCCCTATCATCAGTTGCGCTTATCTGATGATGAAGTGGACTTAAATAGCTTATTAATGCATTAGGCGCGCTTACAAAATAAGGTGGAGAGGCATCTACTAAAGGCAATGTTGAGTATATAACTATCATCTCAGAATTAATATTCCCGCTAGTGTCATTTACGCTTACGTTTATTGGATAGTAGGTTTCATTTTGCAGAGCGACCTTATTGCTGAGAAGCCATCTTTCTTTTCTTCCATCGGTCTCTTGTCTTGAAATCTGGAAATTGTTAGTATCATTGATCCATAAACTGCTGATTCCAGTTGCATCAAAGACAGAAATGTTAGTGTTAAGGCTTTCATCAGGCCTGATCTGGGTTCCTAAAAGCTCAACAAAGACAGGAGGATAATTGTCTATAAACTCGCTGCCTTTGCTTATTTTTACTTCATCAATATATCCGTCAAAATGGCCAAGCTCAAGATTCCATGATGCTGTATCCTGCCATTCTGAAGACAGGCTAATGGCGTTAGCAAAAATCAGTTGATTGTCAATAAAAAGGTATGATTCATTTCCCTTTGCAATCATCTTAAAATTATGCCACCTGGATGTATCCACTTTAGTTGTCCATTCTTTAGCATGCCCTATTTTATTGTTATCCAGATATAATAAAGGAGATCTGTACTCCCATTGAGGGATTAATAGCTTAAAATTGGATCCGGAAGGCTGGTTAAGCCCAATAAAGGTGTTCTGCTCAACACCTACCCCAGCAGCGAAGAATTTTGGATAGAATTTTCCTTCAATAGTAATATTAAACCCTGAAGTTGGCAGTATAATGCTGTCAGGGATGCTTACTTTAAGATAATCATCTTTGCCATTAAACTTGACAAAGCTTTTTGAGACTCCAGACCATGAAGGGATATTTACGATACTTGCATTTCCATAAGCAGTTAAATCAAGGTTGTTTGATGAAGAATCCTCATAATTGGTGTCAAGATCATACAATGCTATTGTGTTTTGGTCAAGGGATAAAGGCAGATCATCGGTGTATGAAAGTATTGAGTTCAGGTCATTGTTTCTGGTATCTATCAATGTTTCAGGGTTTTTTACTGGGAAATCAGGCAGCGTATTCTTATGGTCTGGCTGATAAGGATCCCAATTAGCAGGGGGCATCATCCCAGCATTAATTAGCGCAGCAAATAATTCAAGTGCAGGAGCATCTGTCTCAAGCACAGCAAACTCAGCCATTGTTACTTGAGTATGCGCATCAGCATATTTTAGCTTGTCAGGATAATTATCTGGATTAGGATACATTGATTTTTTTACGGCGCGATAATAATCTAATCCTGAGAAAGGGCTTTTTCCGGGGCCATAAACAACAGTTCCTGGCATTTGCTTTCCAATATCCATTTTCTTAAATACTAGTGAGTCAACATGCAGCGCATCTTGTGGATATTTTGTTCCAAGCCCAACAACCCAAGAAACGCCAAAAGGATTTGCTCCAAGCATGAAATCAGCGCTCTCACTCCACATGTCAAATATTTGCTGTTTTGAGCCATTAGTCAAGTTTCCAGTAAAATAATAATTAAATGAAGCAGGTATTGCAAGTGTAGGTGTTGTACTAGTGCCCCAGCCTGAGCTTGTTATTGGGCTTCGGTGTGCATTCAAGAGCTCAGTGTTGATAAGGTCGTCATTCGTTTGCATTACTTCTTGGCTTAAGATCAATAATTGCAGTGCGCTTGGTGGATTGCTTTGTAATGTGGTATTGCTTTGCAGGTATCCTGAAAAGTAATCAATTGCATAATATGGGCTCGTACCTGGCGCTCCTTCATATTCCGTAGAACCGACACTTCTTCCTATAAAGTTCCCTGCATTAATGTTTCTGCTTTCAAGATATGTTTTGTAGATTGAATCATTAGTAAGAAGATAAAGCTCACTTGCAGCATAAACCATAAAGTCTTCTCTTGCATGAGTGTATAATGCATAGTTATAAGCCCTTAATGACCTATTATAAAGCTCATCAGATTTGCATCTTGGGTTTCCGCAAATTGGTGTTTGGTCAAAATCTTTCAATAATCTTGAGGCTTGCGCAAATATAGCAGATACTCTTGCAGTAACACTAGGATCTCTAGAATAAGTGAAATATGGAAGAGGATCATC
>CAZKBD010000011.1:0-8703 GCA_964550945.1 uncultured Methanosarcinales archaeon | reverse complement strand
CAGAACCATAACATATTAAATCACCATCAATGTCATTTTCAGGGTCATTTGGGCAAGAATCACAAGCATCGCCAACCCAATCGCTGTCTGTATCTGTTTTCAATGAGCTTCCAATGCAATTATCTGCATTGTCAGTTATCCCATCAGAGTCCCTGTCAATGATTGTGCTTGAATCACATGCATCGCCGATTGTATCACCATCTAAATCTTCTTGAAGAGGGTTATATTTTCTTGGGCAGTTGTCCCCTCCTGCTATCATTGATGAATTAAATCTTGTGCCTGCGCACACTTTGTCGCCGTCAGCATCATTTTCAGTGTCATCAGGGCATAAGTCACAAGCATCGCCTAAGCCATCAGTTCCCATCTGGAATGCTTCCCATGACTTTAAATTCCATAATGCTTCATCAAGTATGTCTGGAATCCCATTTCCAGATTCAGGAATGTTAAGCTGGTTATCAGTATTGATTAATGAGTTTTTATTAGTTTCATACCCTTTCATTATCATTTGAGGGATTCCTGTATGATGCGGCCTTAAGTCATAATCTCCTGCATCCCTATGGCCTCCAACTACAGGCATTGTTTCAAATATTGGCGTAGTTGATGGGAATTGAGCAGCCCATCTTACAGGAACATCGCTTACATATGCAAAGCAATGGTCAGGAGGCCTGCTCCATTCAGTGAATTCAGTTGAATAATTTCCGCACCATCTGTTGTAATAAATCCCCCTTGCGATAGTGTAGTAAGCTTTAAAGAAAGCCTCTTTGCTTACCATTGTTGGATAACTGACTCCAACTCCTGGAATTTTGACACGATATCTAAAAGAGTTATCATTTGGTTGAAGCGCTGAAAGGTTTATGTCCCTTACTTTTGCATCAGTATCACAATCATAATCAAGCAGTGGAACTGTATTTGACTTAGCAATAGTTGTACAATTATAATAAATGCTTCCTGAGCCATTTTGGTTGTCATACCATCCTGTGTAGCATGTGCCATTAAATATTCCAGATGCATTGCATGAGTCTGCAACATATCTTTTTTCAAGAGTTATGTTTGAAAGCACAATGCTTCTTGAGGTTAATGTTTGATTAGGCTCTTTCAACACTTCAGCGTATGATGGATAATCTGTAAAGTCCATTCCCCGCCCATCACCCATCCACATTGAAACATAAGCAAATCTTTTTGTGGCATCTGGATGATAGCCAACTTGATTGACCTGGATCACATCAGTCTCAAGATAATTATCGCTAAACAAAAGCGTGAAATTTAAGTTAAAAGGCCCTTCAATAGATAGAATCTCTTTTTGGCTGAGATTATTGTCTAAAACAAGAAATACCCTATGGTCAATATCATAAAAGAAATTATCTTCTGACTGCCCGTTCAAGAAATAATAAGGCATGTTTACAGCATAAGAATTCCTATAAATATTATTGACTGAAATTATCGAGCCGTCTTTCTTTCTTATCTGCCAGTTCCCATTTTGCCATATAGGCCCATTGTCAAAATAAACGCTGCCTGTGGTAAATCCTGCAGCAGGGTCATAATAAAATCTAATGCCTTTGTTCTCAAGCACAAGCTCCATGATGTTTGGAGCAACCATATGCACTTCCCTTAATTCATTGTCAAGGGTTACTGCTTGCCCACCAACTGTCTTTGCGTGCGCATCTCCTGCAGCAAAAACCCCAGAATCATTTATTGCTTCAACTCTTATGAATGTGTCAACTGCTGCTGCAACATTGTTTATTACAAATGTGGTGTTTGTATTTCCAGAATTATTCCCCATCAGTTTCATCATGCTATAATTTCCAAGTGTTTCTGGCTCTGGAGTAATGTAAACATTATAACTTGCAGCGCCACTTACTGGATTCCAGCTTAAGCTGATTGTGCTTGAAGTGGCATTTGTGACATCAACTGTGAAATTAGTTATTGCTGCAGGCGGGGTAGGGTTAGAATTCTGCAAAGTCCAAGTGAGATTTTGTATGTTTGTTGCGTTAACATTTCCCGAATTATCTGCAGTATGTATAGTCAAATTGTACAATGTGTTGTTCAATAAGCCATTTGCAGTATAACTTGCAATTGGTTTTGACAAGTTCACGACATTAACACTATTCAAATAAAGAATTGTCTTGTCAAAATCTGCATCCGAAGGATTAATCCAAGACCAAATAATTGATGAATTTGTTATTGCACTACTTTGCAGATTAGTGACTGAAGAAGGAGGTGTTGTGTCTGAAGCAACACTATCGCCAAAAGCATACAAATAACCATCACTAGCTACCATGTACAATTTATTATTGGCTATTGCAGGGGATGAGTCAACAGTGACACCCTCTCCAAATTGATATTCCCAGATTAATTCTCCGTTTGGATTATTAGTTAAAGCGTTTAAGCATGCGACTGATCCGTTTTTGTATGCGCCTGCTGGCCAGAAGGGACCTTTTCCATCGATCCCAAAACATACTTTTCCATCTGATGATACAGAAGGAGAGGATTTTGGAGCATTTGACTGCCCATCAATTGGAGAGATTCTAGTGATATTATACTTCCACAATAGATTTCCTGTAGTTGAATTAAAACTGTATAAGAACCTATCTCCAAAATTGTTTCCTGATATGGACATATCATTCATTGTGAATGCTCTTCCAAAAGCAACAGAAGGGCTTGCGCCATTTGGCCCAATAGTATAATTCCAAATACGCTGGCCATTTGTGAAATTCAATGCATATACTTGTTTATCATCTGAATTAAAATAGACTATCCCATTCTTTATTGCAGGAGAGGAATATATGCCGCCACCAGCCCCATACTTCCATAGAATACTTCCTGTAAATGCATTGAGGCAAGAGATGTTTGCAGGAACTGCTCCTGCGCTTCCGCTTCCAATACATACTACTCCTTCATTTATGGCGGGAGTTGAATGAGGCACATTTCCTACATTAGTACTCCAAATCAACTCACCATTTGGATTAGAGGTTGTTGCATTTAGTGCATAGAGATTTCCAGTAAATGAAGCAATATACACTTTTTGGTCAAAAACCGTAGGTGATCCTAAAACTAATCCCGTAGTGTTATATCTCCATAAGAGATTTCCATTTGTTTTGTTCAATGCGTAGACATTGAAGTTTCCTGAGCCAAAGAAAACTCTTCCATAGCCAACTGCAGGAGTAGACACTACAGAAGCCCCAATACCGGTAATGTTGTAGTTCCAGATAACTTGCCCTGTAGTTGCATTTACAGCAACTAAGCCGACTGTAGCATTATCTGTTAATGCACGTCCTGCATAAATTATACCGTCAGCTAGAGTAGGGCTTGATGCTGCTGCATTTGAAACTTTTGTTGTGTTGATGAATGTCTTCCATAATAGATTATTTGTATCTGGAGCAGCAGATGAAATATATCCTGAATGTGTTGGATTTTGCTTGAACATAGGCCAATCAGTATCAGGAGTAAGTTCAACTGATTGGAAAAGGTTTATCAATCCTGATCCAAGCATACCTACATAACTAGGGTTATTTGCGTCAATATTCCTTGCATTATCAATTATCAGGCTGTCAACTTCTGCTTTTGCCAAGCTTGGATTCCTTGACAATATCAATCCAGCTAATCCAGAAACAAATGGAGCTGCCATTGATGTTCCGCTCATATATGCATATGAGTCTCCTATATAGGTGCTTGAGATGTTGTAACCTGGAGCGCTGACATCAACCCAGCTGCCGTAATTTGAGAAGCTTGCCTTATTATCTGAACTTGTAGTTGCTGCAACCGCAATTACGTGAGGCCATGCTGCTGGATATAATTTTTGGCTTGTATTATCATTTCCAGCTGCAGCCACTAATATTATGCCAGAATTTGCAGCAGCTAATGTTGCGTTGTAAAGAGTAGGATCTTCTGTTTCATTAACATAGCTTCCAAAACTCATGCTTATGACAGAAACATTATTGTCTATTGCATAGTATACTGCCTCTGCTATATCGCTTGTATAGCCTCCTGCATAGGCCTGCCATGTTCCAGTCTCATTTGACATATAGCCAAACAAAGCCTTCAATGGCATAATTTTGCAGTTCCAGCAGGTTCCTGCAACACCCATAGAATTATTTGAAACAGCTGCTATTATCCCAGAAACATGGGTTCCATGGCCGTGGACATCTAAAGGATTGTTGCTTGGATAGTAATTTTCACCTGGCAGCGGATCTAGAGATGGATCATCAAAAATACTCATATTTACATTTACAAAGTTATATCCAGTGCCTTGAGGGCATCCACCATTACAGTCTGCCAGCATGTTTCCAGCTAAATCCTGATTGGAGTATTCAACGCCAGTGTCAATTACTGATATTACTGTTCCATCTCCCTTTTCAATGTCCCACGCTGGCTCTGAATTAATGTTTTGGTGAGCCCACTGAGTGCTGTAATATGGATCATCGGGGATAGTTGATGTTGAGTAGAAATGATTTAGGCTGGCATACTCCACATTTGGATCTGACTTATAATTTTCTAAAACATTGCTTATGTTTTCATCGGTCTCTAGTTCCAAGATATAATTGTTCTCAACATTTCTAGTTCGTTTCTTTACTTGGCTGAATAATTGTTTTTGCTCTCTTACGTTGAACATCTTATTCAAATTATTCAATGATTGAGCATTTGTTGCAATTCGAGGCTGCCCCAAAAAGACTGTATTGAAGAAACCATTTTTTCGGACTCCAACATCTGTTTTGAATTTTACAATAATTTCATTTGGCTTGATTTTAGGCCTGTTAATAATGGGGGGTTCTCCTTTGTATGATCCAATGCATAACACTCCATTATTGATGTAGGCTTTGGCAGATTCAAAATCATCAAAGAATATTACTGCTGTGTTATCTAGGTGGTTAAGCCCGGATAATCCTGGCTGGCCCAGGCTTTCTCCTGTTGTCTGATTGGCATTATATAAATCAACAGAGGTTGTTGAGCTGATAGAGTAAGGAATAAGATAGATTGTTCGGGTTGCATAAGCCGCAACATAAGAGTTCTGAGGCCTTATTCCCCATAAACCAGGGCTGTATTCGAGAGTATTTCCATACACATTATTTATTGTTGTTAATCCGTAATTTTTAGCGCAACAAGCGCCATTCTGGCAGATATTACCGGTTGGGCAACTGCCATCAGCAATGCATGGGCAATTCTCATCAACTAAGCCATTGCAATTATTATCTTTGCCATCACATATTTCATCTGAGGTAATGCATTCTTCTGCACTCTCGACAGGCCCGCCAATTACTGCATATGATGCTATCTTGTCGGGTTTAGCTAGAATTTCAATCTTCTCTATTTTAGAGAATTGTCCGTAAATGTGGGTATTTTGCGTTACTTCTTGCGTGATTGTATAATCATCAGCTGCAAAGATGGGAGGGATTGAAAGGCCTATCAATAGGTTAAAGTTTATGAATAAGAGTAACCATCTATTGATGTGTTCTCTCCTTTTTCCTAAAAACAATTTATTTTTCATTTTTCAGCTTAGGTTTTTCTATTTTCTTCAGAACTATATTGTTATTATCGACATATACCCAGAACGCAGCTTCCTCTCCTATATCCAGCTGTTTCCTGATTTTTTTGGGTATTACTATCTGGCCCCTAATGTCGCTTTGGACTATCTTCATTTTCTGATTTTCTGAATTTTAGTATTTTAGTAGTTTAGTATTTTAGTATTTTAGTAGTTTAGTATTTTTGATATTGCTATTTATTGGATATTCTGATTAATAAGCGTAGATATATATAAATGTTTTTATTTTTTAGCAAAAAGTTAATAAACAAAAAGAGTTTGGAACTAGAATTATGAAAAAAAGGGGCCAGATTAGCATATCTTTTTCTTATGTAGCCACCATAATTGTTATTGGCTGTGTAATTCTCTTTGGTTTGCTATTATTCAAAACATTGCATAAAGCTGGGAATGAAGCAGAGCTGGTAACATTTGAAAGCAGCATTAGAAGCGATTTAGAAAGCATTGCTTCTAATTATGGAGATGTTAATTTTAAGGATTATAGTTTTCCTCCAAATATTGGAGAGGTTGTGTTTGTGGATCTTTCTGCAAACCCGAAAGATAGCGTTTCTGCCTGGCTGAGTTCAAATTACCCAATGATAGCTGATAAGATAAATGATGGTATTGGGGATGATGTATACCTATTTGATGATAAGGGTAATTTCCTTAAGTCGATGGATATTGGTAGGCTTACAATAGCAGGGCCTGGCTGGATTGCTTACAAGAATGAAAATGGCAAATTTAATGTAAAGCTAGAAGGCAAAGGGAATGAAGCTCAGGTTGGAGGGGATTTTGTAAGGACTGCTGAGTTTGTTAATGGGATAGCTGACATAACTGTTGAAGAAATAACTGGATTGATATTGCATTTAGAACAAAATCCTGAAGTTAGTGATACAAAAGTTGAATTGAGAGTAAAACAGTCTGCTGGAGAAGGTATTCTGACTGATAACATTGAGGTTAAGACCTTGAACATTGATGGAAGTGATTATACTGGCCAGATAACTTTTCAGAATTCATATATAGAAATACCTGTTTCAAAGTGTAGTGATGCTGGATTGTGGGGAAGTATTGGTAAAGAAACTTGTGTGAATTCTGATGACAAGATTGCAAAATATATTATTACTCAAATCGGCCCTTAAACTCACACCATCAAAACCTTTTTAAACTTCTGTTCAAATCTTTATTGATAATGCCAGAAATAACTATAACATTTCCAGACAATAGCAAGAAGAAATACCAGAAAGGGATAACCGGATTAGAGATTGCTAAATCTATCGGTGAAAGGTTAGCGAGAGATGCAATTGCTGCAAAACTAGATGATGAGCTAGTTGATCTAAGCAAAAAGATTGAAGGAGATGCTAAATTAAAGATAATAACTTTCAAAGACAAAGAAGGTGTTGATGTTTTCAGGCATTCTACAGCGCATATCCTGGCAAATGCTGTAGTTGACATATTTCCAGATGCTCTGCCAACAATAGGGCCAGTTGTTGAAGAGGGATTTTATTATGATTTTGATAAAGAAGAGCCATTCAAGCCAGAAGATTTAGCAAAGATAGAGGAGAAGATGCATGCAATAGCCAAGCAGGATCTTGCTTTTGAGAGGATAGAGTTAACAAAGAAACAAGCAAAAGAGATGTTTAAGAAAAATAAATATAAATTAGAGCTGATTGATGAGTTTGGGGATAACCTATCAGCATACAAGCAAGGAAAATTTGTTGATTTGTGCAGAGGGCCTCATCTTTCTTCAACAGGCAAGATCGGAGCTATTAAGCTGACAAAGATAGCAGGAGCTTATTGGAGAGGGGATGCAAAAAACAAGCAGCTGCAAAGGGTATATGGCATCTCATTTCCAGACAAAAAAGAACTGGATGGTTACTTAACTCTTATAGAAGAAGCAGAGAAAAGGGACCATAGAAAAATAGGAAAAGAGATGGATTTATTCAGCTTCCATGAAGAGGGCCCTGGATTTCCTTTCTTTCATCCCAAGGGAACTTTTGTTTATAACAAATTAGTTGAATTCATGAGGCAAGAGATGTTAAAAAGAGGCTATCAAGAAAATAGGACTCCATTGATATTAAACAAAAGCTTGTGGCTGCAAAGCGGACATTGGGATCATTATAAAGAGAACATGTATTTTACAAAGATAGATGAAAGAGAGTTTGCAGTAAAGCCAATGAACTGCCCTGGAAATTTGTTAGTGTACAAATCCAAGGTGCATTCTTACAGAGAATTGCCGATAAGGGCAGGTGAATTTGGGTTAGTGCACAGGCATGAATTAAGCGGTGTATTAAGCGGGTTATTCCGGGTTAGGTGTTTTACCCAAGATGATGCTCATGTTTTCTGCACAGAGGAACAGCTTGAAGAGGAGATAATGAACTTGATTGAATTCATTGATTTTATCTACAAAACCTTTGGTTTTGAGTATAGTGTTGAGCTGTCTACAATGCCTGAGAAGGCGATGGGAAGCAAAGAAATTTGGAATAAAGCTGAAAATGCGCTGAAGAACACTTTAGATAAAAAAGGAATGAAATACAAGCTCAATCCAGGAGAAGGCGCTTTTTACGGCCCTAAGATAGATTACCATCTGAAAGATGCCATAGGAAGAACATGGCAGTGCGGCACAATACAGGTTGATTTTTCAATGCCTGAGAAGTTTGAGCTGACTTATGAAGGAAAGGATGGAAAACAGCACAGGCCAGTTATGCTTCACAGAGCAATATATGGAAGCATTGAGAGATTTTTTGGAATTTTGATAGAGCATTACAAAGGAAGGTTTCCATTATGGCTAGCTCCTGTGCAAGCAAGGATTTTAACTGTTGCTGACAGATTTGATGATTATGCCAAAGAAGTAAAAGAGGAGCTTGAGAAAAATGGTTTAAGGATAGAGTTTGATTCAAGGGCTGAATCAGTCAGCTATAAAGTAAGAGATGCGCAAATGCAGAAGATTCCGTTAATAATAACCATTGGTGAAAAGGAAAGCAAAGATAAGAGCTTGGCAATAAGGACTCTTGACAATAAAGTGCATATGGGATACAAGACAGATGATTTAATAAGAAATGTATTGAAGAACATTGAAGAGAAAAAGCAGACAATTGAGCTATAAGTGATTGTTTCTCCGATTTTTATGACCACTAGGGTGTTTGCCTGAGAAAATGAATAATTCGGTAATTAGTTGACACTTCTGCAGTATA
>CAZKBD010000010.1:0-29678 GCA_964550945.1 uncultured Methanosarcinales archaeon | reverse complement strand
TAAAAACACTTGCTATTTTCTCGCTACGATTTCATTTTCTGTTACTGGTACATTAATATCCATATTAATATATTAATATGTATACTCATATATAAATATTTCTGTTTATTTCTATATTTTAATATATATCTTAGAGAATTATAACCAGTCAATGGTTATGTTTATCATAAAACAGCACTAATAAGGACTAAAAGTCTATAGAAATCCTATAAATAACTCTCAAGAACTTTTATCGCATCTTCCCTTGATGCAATTTCTTTTAATTTTTTAGCTAGATAATCATTTTTAAAGACATATCTGGCCCAATTGCTGAAATCATTCCTGTCTTGATTCACATGGTGCAGGAAGGTTATATTGTCGATGTCCTTTAAAGCGGATAACAATTCTCTTAAATCTTTTATTACCATGCCGTTGCCCATCCTAAAATAATTCTCAGGGCTTATTAAATCTATATCGCCTGAAAGGGCATTCTCTAAAATTACTGCCATCTCTTCTCTTGTTTTTGCTTTGCCTAACTTCTCTGCTAGTTCCTTTTCTCCGACAGAATTCCTCACCCAATTGATAAAATCATTTTTGCTTTTGTTTACATGCTTATTAAACGTCTCGTTGTCAATCACTTCTAATAGGTTCATCAATTCGTGGATATTCTTCACAATAGCGCCATTTTCCAGCCAAAAATAATGTTTTGGCTCTACATCTTTATAGAATTTCAATTGATTAAGGACTTTTTGCAGCTTTTCTGTGTTTGTTTTAATGTCTCTTTCTTTTTCTAAAAGAATCCTTCGGTCTTCCTCTAAGAATCTCTTCTGGGTTAACCATCTTTCCTCTAACTTCTTTAGCTGAGCCAGCTCGTATAATATCTCTTGCTCTAGTTTTTCCTTATTTTTTAATCTGGAACTGCTAGGGTGGTAATGCCAATAGTCCTTCATCCTCTTGTATAAATCCTGCGAAAGAATCTTCTCGCTGATTCCCTGGTTCTTTGTTATCGACAGAATATCAGAAAAAAAGCTTTTTTCATCATCTGGTTCAGGTTGCTCAACAGCTGCTTTTTCAATCTCCTCTTCTTTTGGTTCTTTTTTTGGATAATCCTCTTTTTTAGCACTTATCGGTTTCAGCCCCTCAAATTTTTCAGGCTTGCCCAGATTTCCAGCTTCTTCTTTATCCTCTATTATTTCACCAATATCTTGCTCTTGTGCTGATTGGCCTTCCGGCTCTTCTTCTTGTAGTTCTATTTTTGCTTCTTTTTGCCCTTCTTTAGGCTTTTCTATTGTTTCTTCCTTAGAGCCTGAGCTCAATTTTTCCATCAGCTCTTCTGCTAAAGGAGGCAGTTCATCAGGAACCTCTTCAGAATTCTTGCCCTCAGTTGCCTTATCTTTCCCCTCTTTTTTTGTAAATAGACCTTTAATTAATGCCTTTACCATTACCTGCCCCCTTTACCTTTTTAGTTTGTCCCTCCATTTAAATAATTTTGTAATTATTTTAAAGTGATATATCCGAACAAAAAAAGCGCAAAAGGCCCTCATCCTAAGATGAGGGCTAATGCGCAAATGTGACGTATCCAAAAACTGGATAAATATAAGGGGCGCCAAAGCCCCTCTTCTGAGGGGCTCAGGCGCAAGTGTGATGAAATCATGAATCTTTATTTCAACTCCGTGTAAAATGTCAAGCTGTCATAATTATTCGGCGCAATATATCTCTTCAGATTAGATGGAACTTTAATCTCGTAATCATAAATTCCATATTTGCCTTGGGCATTGGAATTGATTTTAGTGACAAATATCAAATCCTGGCTGCTGTTATACTCCCCTTTGTTTTCATCGCTCATATCCCATAATATGCCGGTTATGAAATTGGAGCTGTTTGTTGAGTTAATAGTTGGAACTTGGCTGATGTTACTGCCAAAAACTGAAAAAGAATCTGTTTGTTTAGCAAACCCTTGATTGGTATAGCTACTATTGATTGAATCAATATAGGTTGTTAGATTTAGTGCAGCATCAATCTCTTCATAATCACTATAACTAGAATTGCCCCCTGTGGTGTTTAGGCCTGCTGCTGTCAGATTGCCCCAGTTAACAATGCTATCTGAATCTATTACAAAGATGTTTCCAACTATCCCAGTCTCATCAAACCAGATGAGCATAGACCTATTTGAAGCGCTGTCTAGAATTATATTTGCGTTTATATCCCCATAATACATATGGTAAGCAGAGATAAAGATAGTCCTATTAGCCAGATTATTGCTCTCATTCAGCTCGATAATTGAGCCATTTGCATCTACAGGAGAATCCACAGCTACAATTATTGAATATAGCCCGATTTTAGATCCCCAAGTTACGTTTACTACAATACTATCTCCAATTGTAAGGTTTATTGTTATATTGCTTCCTATTTGTGCACCATTTACACTATCTTCAAAGAATTGCACAGTAACATTAGTTGCATTGTCATTTCCAATATTAAAAATAGTTGCATCAATAACCACATATTGGCCTTCAGTGGGGTTGTCAAGGCTAAAAATAATGCTAGTGTTATAGGCAGCCAGATCAGGATCTGTTATATTGATACTCCTAATTTCTGATAGCCCGGTGTTATTTGCCTTGTCAATACAACTTATACTCCAATTATAATAATCTCCTGTTATTGTAACAGTAAAATTTTGAGTCTCATTAATTAGTATTGTATTATTTGTTATATACGTGAGATTATTTAATATCAAGGAGCAGTTATCAATCCCGCTATAGTCACTAACATTATATGTGAATATGATGGTGTTGTTACTAGTGTGCGTATTATCAGCAGGGCTTATTAAAGTGGCATTTGGCAGCGTATAGTCAATTTTTATTGACCAAACAGAACTGTTAGCTGTGTTTAAATAACTAGAGTTATCATAACAAGACACAAACCAGCTATAATTGCCTTCACTGGTATTATTAACTGTAAAATTCTGCAATATATCCTTTTGTAGTTTTGGATTTGTTTGGTTTAGCCTGTTATTCCAATATAGGCTGCAGTTAGTAATATTGCTTGGGTCAGACACATTATAAACTAAAGTGACATTTGCTCTGTTTATCCAGCTGTTATTTATCGGATTTTTTAGCTCAATAACAGGGTTATTTCTATCTTCTAATGTTATATTTTTTATAGTATACCGATTAAGTCCTTCAAAATTCAGGCTATCACTATCGCAGCTAGCATTTACAGTTATATTTACAGAGCCTTCAGCTGTTCCTGTAATATTCCATGTTGTTGTTTTTGAAGAACCAAGATTTATATTAGTCAAGTAGTGTATTGCAGCCTCATCAGGAGCTAAGATTAATATGCCTCCATGAAAGATTATTTCTGCAGAACAACCAGCTGCATTTTGGCCTCCAATTGCAGCTATTATTGCAGTTACATTAAAATATGTGCTTACGTTTCTTATGCTATCATTATAAGGCAATATTACAGTTACATTTGTTTCTGATGGCCTTGTTGTGTTTAGAACAATATTAGCGTAAGTTGTGCCACTGATTAAAGTAGTAGTGTTTCGGCCATAATGTGTTTTGTTCCATGCAGTAACAATTATAGTGTCATTATCAGTGCCATTTATTGTAGCAGCATACCATCCTGGCTCAAAAGGTGGGCTGTATACTTGGGTGTATTTATAGTCAGTGCTGTTTGTTTCATTTATTGTGACTGGAATTCCATTATTAACGCCAGTAACACCGTCCGCATTAAATACCCTGCCTCTGATGTTATGCGGAACAGGCAGGCTATCACCAAATGTAGTAGTTACCAATGCAAGCATTAAAACTAAGAAAATCGCTGCAATAATTGTCATTCTGCTCTTTCTCATTTTAGTTCAACATAAAACACAACCGAGTAAATGTCTGTTGTTTTGTACTTTTTAAGCTCAGATGGCACTCTTATTTCGTAATCATAAGAGCCATAAGCCCCTTGTTTATGTGGGTTAATTTTTGTAACAAAAATCAAGTCTTGGCTTCCATTAAACTCGCCCTTATTTTCATCGCTCATATCCCATAATATGCCGGTTATGAAATTAGAAGTGTTTGTGCTGTTAATTATCGAAACATTGTATATCTCGTAAGTAAACATAGTGAAGTTTGCAAGCTGTTTTGATGCGCCGTTATATGTGAAAGTATCATTAACAGAATCAGTATAATTGCTAGTGTTCAGAATACCATCAAGATTAATAAAGTCATCAGGAGCTGGCGTGCCGGTTATATTTCTTCCAACAGCAGAAAGATTGCTCCAGACTATGCTGCTCTCAGAATCAGCAATAAAAATATTGCCTCCGCTTGCATTTAGAACATTCCATTTGAACACAGTAATGTTTTCAAAATCACGCAGCATCAAGTCTCCAATGTTCTGGCCATAAATTACGTGCCACATTGAAATAGAAATATTGTTAGTTGCATTGTTATTATTGTCATTCAATTCAGTAACCGCATAATCAGGGTCTATTATGACCCATATCTGGTGCACCCCTAATCTGGCAATCCAATAAGCGCTAATTGTAGCATTCCCTCCATTGGCTAGTGTGCTGACAGTAACATTTTTTATAAGATAGCCTAGAGAAGGCATGCCATCATAAAATTGCACAACAAAGTTGTTTGCTGGGATCCCGCCTAGGTTATAAATCGTAGCATTAATAGTGACATTATTTCCTTCAATTGGGCTAGAATCATTAAATGTTATTTCAGAAGCATTAAGAGTCAAATCAGGAGCGTTTATATTAAAGCTAATCGTAACGCTAGTGTTAGTGTTATTGAGCAAATCCCAGCAGCTTGCATTCCATTGATGCGCTCCAAGCGGTATATCCCTCACAGTAGTATTAGTAAAGCTGCCATTCAAAGAAGTTATATTGCTGGCATTAACAGCACCATCCAGAGTAAGATTGCATGTCATGTTTAGAGCCAGGTTATCTATAGAAGTCCAATTGAAAATAACATCATCATAGTTTAGTGCAGATCCTTCTGTCGGGAAATTTAGGTTGATAGCTGGCTCAGTAGTGTCTACATATAATATTTTAGTCGACAAATTTACCACTGTGTTGCTTAGCCTATCGCTGCAGTTGATAGTCCAATTGTATTTATTATCAAGAAGGTTATTTGCTGTTATGTTATTCAGCTGCCCATAGATGATAGATGTGTTGCTTTGGTTTAGCATGCCATTAAGCACAACAGTGCAGTTTGCTATTTGGCCTGAATTGTCATAAGGTGTGAAGTAAAAGGTAACATTATTATTTTTAGTCCAGCTGTTGTTCAGCGGATTCCCCAAAGTAACTGCAGGAGGCTCTGCAATAGTGTAGTTCCAACTTATGCTGCTGTTAAAATTAGTAGCATTATCCTGGCAGCTGACATTCCAAAGGAATAATCCATCTGTAAATCCGCTTATAGTATAATTATTGAGTGTATTGTTATATGAGAGTATTGTTCTTGTATTATTAATAGTGTCATTTACCATAATGTCGCACATAAGCTCATTATCCATGTTGTCAATAACAGTCCAGTTAAATTGTGCTATGCTGCTGACTAAAGTCGCGCCATCATCTGGTTTTTGCAAGTTAATAGAAGGCTTTGTTTTGTCAATATTTAGCCATCGCAAAGCAGCTGTTCCGATATTCCCACTTGTATCACTGCAATTTACTGTCCAATTGTAGAATCCGTCAGGCATATTATAAAGCGTAATATTATTCATGCTGTTGTTAAGAATAGTGGAGTTGGTAATATTGGCAGCTGAATTCAATATAAGAGTGCAATTTGTAAGGCCAACTGCATCCTGAGGCGTATAGTAAAAGGTTATATTTCCAGTATTGTTCCAAGTTCCATTTGCCGGTGCATTGAGAATCAATGTAGGGATTGTATCAATCGTGAAATTCCATGTCTCGCTAGTGTTAGTGTTAGTTGCATTGTCATAACAGGTCACATTCCATAAATAGAGCCCGTCAGTTAAGCTTGATATTGTTCTGGTAACTAAACTTCCATTATTTGCCAAAAGAGCCTCATATCTGATTTGGCTGTTGAGTGTAAGATTACAAAACAATCCTAAATCCATATTATCAAATACAGTAAAATTGAAGTCAAGAGCCGTAACATTATAGGTGCCATTTTGCAATGGTGTGCTGAGATTAATTGAAGGCTTTGTAAAGTCAATATAGAAGAACCTTGGACTAGCAGTTCCAATATTTCCATTAGTATCTGTACAGTTCACTGTCCAATTATATGGCCCTTCTCCAGCATTATAAATGCTAAAATTATTCTGGCTGTTATTTAATATAGTTCTATTTGTCTGATTAACTATACTGTTAAGAATAAAGCTGCAGTTCACCAAGCCAACAGTATCGCTTGGCGCATAATAGAATGTGATATTTCTAGCGCTAAACCAGCGATTGTTGTCAGGATTATTGAGAGCAATTGTAGGTACTGTGTCTATGGTGAAATTCCAGGTTTCGCTTGTATTGGCCTGCGTAGCATTATCTACACATGTCACATTCCACAAATAAAATCCATCTGTCAAGCTCGAGACTGCTTTTGAGGTTATTGAGCCATTGTCTGCCTGGAAAGCCTCATGCCTTACAACCCCATTTAAAGTGAGGTTGCATGTTAGATTGGTATCTAAGTTGTCTGTTGCTGTAAAATTAAATTCAATAGTCGTTATATTTAAGGTGGCATTTTGCTGAGGCCTACTCAGGGTAATATTTGGCTTTATCAGATCAACATAGAATAATTCAGCAGCAGCTGTACCAATTTGTGCTCCAGCATCGCTGCAATTTACTGTCCAATTGTACCTGCCGCTAGACATAGATGTTGCTGTAAAATTATTATACCCTCCATTGCTAATTGAATGGTTAGTCCAGTTTAGTTTGCCATCGATTATTAAAGAGCAATTTGATATTGTTGATGAGTCTGCTGCTGTATAAATAAAAGTAATGTTGCCATCCTTATCCCAATTGTTTGGTGATTTTGGGCTTACCAAAGTCACTATTGGCGGCCCTGTATCAATGACAAAAGTCCTTGTTTCAGAAGTGTTTACATTTCCAGCAAGATCATTGCAAGTGATATTCCACAAGTAAGTGCCTTGGGCTAGTGATTGCGTTATGTTAGTGAGTGTTCCATTTGTCGCACTTACAGTTCCCTGGTTTACTCCATTTAATGTTAGGTTGCATGTTAAATTAACAGCCATATTATCAAGTGCTGTGAAATTAAATTCAACAAGGGATGTGTTTATTGTGACAGAATTGTTTGGATAGCTCAAATTAATTGAAGGCTTTGTATAATCTACATAGATTGTTTTTTGTGAGCTATTGCCCTTATTGCCTGCCTCATCAGTGCAATTTACACTCCAGTTATAAGTTCTTTGAGGCATAGTATACAAATAGAAATAATTCCATTGGCTGTTTATCACTGAGCTGTTTGTGATATTAGCCGCATTATTTAGCACTAATGTGCAATTAGCTATCATTAGGTTATTATCGAAGGGGTTATATGCAAAGGTTATATTCGCATCTTTTATCCATCCTTCTGGAGTGCTAATATTGATTGTTGGTACTATTAAATCTGCAGTAATCTCAAATAATGCATAATCAGATCCAAATTTGTAAAATGGAGTGATGTTTGCAGAAGCAACTGCGCTATACCAGCCACTGCTATAATTTGTGCTGCTCCAATTGTTATAAAAAATGCCATTTGTTGTTATGCCGCTGGTTCTGTTGATCAACTTCTCTGCCCTGTAGCTTGTAATGTTTATTTGTGATTCAATATCTTCCCTTAAACTCAAAATCCTTGAAGTGCTTCCATCAGTGGAAAAGACCATTAGTGCATTGATATAGTAAGTCGTGCCAGCTGTTATCTGGTTTTCATTGTAATTAAATCCTATAGAGTCTGATTCCGGGGCTGTTTGTGTTCCATCATCAAAAATAACAACACCCTTTGCCTGCTCAGCTCCGTTTTTCTTAAAATTCTCCGCATAGACATTTATTGATCCTAGCGTATCGTTTTCCTGATACCAGCTGCTGGCATAAACATTATCATTTCCTCCGGGTTGGGTATTTTTATACCTGTGCTGTCTTGAGAAGGGCATGCTCACTCCATTGTCTAGATAAGCGCCCCAGTTAGTTTCATTGTCAAGCAGATAAGCAAGCCATATGTTTTGATAGCGGCTTGCAGGGTCATTTGCTCCAGCTCCGAAATAAGCATAAAGCTGAGCTTTCATGAATATTTCTGATCCGCTAAACCATATTGTGTAGTTTATTTCTGCATTCGAGTCTGCAAGCAATGTCGCATTTCCGTTTACCCTTATCTTGGTCACAACAGAGCCAGTGTCAACAGAAATGCTATTGTTAGCTGACAGATAGCCTTGAGTCATTATCGAGAACGGCACAATTGTTGAATGCAGATTTGTCAGCAGCGTGTTAGCTAGAGTTATATTCCATATGCTGCCTCCTCCTTGGTAGCCTATGCTGTCCTGGCCTTGAAGCTCATTTCCATTAGCAAATTGCAGACTAAAAGAGCCCCCGCTTTGATTTACTGCAACTTTGTCAGCAGTTATGCTCCCTCCATTGTAGCTTACTGTTTTTGAGGTTCCATAAAAGTTAAGTGTGGGCATAGAATAATTCTTGCCGGGCTTTGAATTGTCTGCAGTCTCAAAATAGATATAGTAATACCTTATCGTATTTTGTTGTGTAGTTGAGTTTAAGATCCAATATGTTGTTCCAATAGCATTTGTTAGCGCATTATAATCACTATCCAGATTAAACTGGCTTGGGATTTCGTTTGATTGGTTGCTGGCCAGCTCAACCACTCTAACTGATTTGTGGTCAAAGCTGTTCTGCAGGCTTAGCTCGCTATTTAATCTTTCAGTGAAATTAATCCTCTGCTCAATTAGCCTATCTATCCTGGAAACATTTGTGCTGTTTATGAAAATTGGTATTCTGTAGCGCCAGCTTGTGTTCCACCATCCAAAGCTTGCATTGCCTTGGATTATATCAACGCTAAGAGAAGCATTCAACTGATTAGTCGCATTGTCTGTTGTGTTTGTCGTAAATCTAACAATGCTCCCTTCCTCATATGACTGGTTAGTGGCATTGATCAGCACATTGAGTAAGTCTGGATAGTTAATTGTGAAGTTATACAAAGTGCTGTAGCCAAAATTGTTTGCACTGTCAGAGCAATTAATTCTCCATATATAGCTTTTCTCAGGCATATCTTGCATAGTGAATGTTTGCACCAGATTTTCATCGTTTGTAACTGTCGTGTTTGTTCTATTCACAATGTCATTTATCATTAAGCTGCAATTGCGGATAGAAGAAGCTGTGTCATAAACAGTATAGCCAAAAATAACTGTTCTGTCTGGAGTGATTGTATTATTAGACGGGCTAACCAAATTCACTGTAGGCCCTGTGACATCTGTGCCAATAGTCAGATTTCTGATTGAGCTGTTGCCAACATTATTCCTTATGCTTGTGTCTGTACAATTTATTTGCCAAGAATAGTTTCCATTTGCCATACCCAATATAGAGAAATTTTGCGATATGCCTTCTATTATACTAGAATTGGTATAATTCCTTGCTCCATTGATTACTAAACTGCAATTTGCTATTCCACTTGCAAAATCGCTCACATTATAATTAAAATATACGTCCCCATCTGTATCTGTAAGCCATTGGGGAGGGTATTCCAGATTTATTAAAGGAGCAGTGACATCTGGCTCAACAATCAATATCCTTGTCTCTGATTTATTCCTATTGTTTGTCTCAGTTGTATCAGTGCAGTTGATAGACCATTCATATGTTCCATTTGGCATATTGTATATTGAGAAATTTTGCGATATGTTTGTTTGAATAGAGCTATTAGTCCAGTTGAGAGTGCCATTAATTATCAGGCTGCAATTTGCAATTGGGAAATAATCGCTTACATTATAAACAAAAAATACATTATTATCAATATCTTGGGTAAAGTTATCTGGAGATATTAGCCTTACTGAAGGCGGCGTTATATCAACCATTACTGTGAAATTCCTTATTTCTGATGCATTTACATTGTGGTTGTCAGAGCCATCAGTGCAATTTACACTCCAGTTGTATTGGCCGTTTGCAATATTCTCCATGCTAAAATTCTGGATGATGTCTTCTCTAACAGAAGTATTTGTTTTTTGCGCTTGGCCATTGAATATAAGCGAACATGAAGTGATATTAGTCAGGTAATCTGAAACATTGTAATAGAATATCCTTATCCCATCTGTATCTAGAGTATTGTTTGCAGGGCTCGAAAGATTTATAGCAGGAGGAACATTATCAATCAATACAGTTAGGTTTCTTGTTTCAGAGCTATTTGTATTTCTGCTGTCTGAATTATCACTGCAATTTACACTCCAGTTGTATTGGCCGTCAGACATATTTAATAACATAAAGTTCAGAGCTGCTCCTTCAACCACGCTTGTATTGGTTCTGTTAAGCTGATTGTTGATTATGAGGCTGCAGTTGGATATATCAGAAATAGCATCGCTAACATTATAGCTGAAAGTAACATGCCCGTCACTGTCCAAGCTGTTGTTTTGCGGAGAGATTAATGCAACAGCAGGCCCATCAAAATCCAAATTAATTAAGAAGATTCTGATGCTGCTATTGCCTTGATTAGGTATTGCAGCTTTATCAGTGCAGTTTATCTGCCATGTGTGTGTGCTGTTGGAGATATTAGCAATTGTGAAATTTTGATTGTCTTTATTCTCATAAATATACGAGGAATTAGTTTGGTTTAGTTTGCCGTCAATAATAATGCTGCAGTTTGCAATATCAGAAGCATAATCATTTACTTTATACCTAAATGTGGCAGTTCCATCAGTATCATTAAAGCCTGTCTCAGGAGGATATTGAAGAGTTATCACAGGAGGAGTTGTATCCAGCCCAATTGTCAAATTCCTTTTTTCTGACATGGCATTATTATTTAAAGTGCAGTCATCTGTACAATTCACCCACCACACATAATCCCCATTAGCAATACTGTATATGCTAAAGTTCTGGCTCCTTGATTCCTGGATGCTAGTGTTAGTCCAGTTTATGCTGCCATTTATGAATAGGCTGCAATTCACTACTCCGCTAGCCAAATCACTAACATTATACTTAAAGAAAACATCAGTGATTGTAACCTGCGCATCAGATGGAGGATCCTCTAAATATATTGCAGGCCCATCTGTGTCAGTTGCCACAGTCAAATTTCTTGAGGCTGTTATGTTAATATTATAGTTCTCTGAATTGTCTGCACAACTGATATTCCACAAAGTAAGCCCATTAGTAATGTTAAAAATTGTATAATTCTGCATTGTGTTTTTGTTAACACTAGAGTTAGTGAAGTTTATTGTTCCATTAAAGATTATGCTGCAGTTTGCAATATTTGAAATTGCGTCAGTCACATTAAATACAAAAGAAACATTTCCTGTGGTGCTTTGAGATGTTATGCCAGGAGACAGAATATTAATGCTTGGTGCAACAGTATCAATTTGAACGCTAAAATTCCTAATAAGTGATTGGTTCATGTTGTTTGCAGCGCTGCTGTCCGTGCAATTGATGTACCAGTAATAGTCTCCGCTGCTAAGGTTCCATTGCCCAAAATCCTGTGTAACGCCTTCAGGAACATTTGTTCTTGTTATGTTGATTGTGCCATTTATAACCAAACTGCAATTTGCAATATTGTTGTAATCATCGTTCGCATTATACGTAAAATTCACTGCTCCATTGGTATCATTCCACCAATTGGTGGGTGTGAGCAGATTAATGCCTGGCCCCCTAGAGTCAAACTGCACAGAGAATGCCCTTGATGTGCCAGTTCCAATATTATTATTAGCGCTGTTATCAGTACAATTAACATTCCATGTGTAATCTCCATTGCTAATACTGTTCAATGTGAAATTCAATTTGGAATTTTCAGTTATTGCTGTGAGATTAGAGATGTTTCTGTTGTTGTTAATTATCAAAGTGCAGTTCGCAATACTGCTATGCCAGTCAGAAACATTATACTCATAAGTGATGTTTCCTGTGGTACTTGAATAGGATGGTACTGGAGACATCAGGTTAACTTGCGGTGCTGTGACATCTGCAATGATCCTAAATAATGTGCTATTAGTAGCGTTTTGATAATTAGTTGAACTGACCCTTGAAATTGCGCTATACCATCCTAAATCCAAACCATCGCTGCTGATATTAAAGCCAAAGATTCCATCAGATCCCGTATCATTTATACTCCTATTTATGAATTCCTGTACTACTCCCAAACTGGATATATTGCTCCGAGCTTCAATTGTTGTTGTTGCATAGATGTAATTTGTATAGAAGAAGTCACCTCCTCCAGTAGGATCAGCAGTAACTACTGCAATTACCATCTGGCCGGTAGAATTTATATAATCTGATATTCCCTTGTTTGTCCAGTTTTGGGTGGTATTATCTCCTGCTGAAGTGGAATGCTCGCCAAATTGCTTCCAGCTTGAGCCTGTAAAATTTCGTAAATAAAGTATCACTGGCTGTGAAGTGCTGCCTTCAGAATAGCCTTGCCAATAAAAGCTTAAGTTAGTCATATCTGAAACATTGCCTGTGGTGTTAATGATAAATTTGAAGCTTCGCTCTGTAGCCACTTGAGAAGTTGCTGCTCTCGTTGTATCTGATGTTTTTATATTATTGTACTGTTGGCTCGTAAACTCAACTTCGCCATCAAGAGCAGGGCCAATACTTGGCGGCTGTGGCCCACCACTAGAGGGATTATCGCTGTAATAAGCGCGATGCCCATCAGCCCCATAGTTTGAATAATTGTATATCCTTATGCCAGGAATAACCACTGCATTATAATTCGGGTTTGCAGCTCCTGAATAATTGTAATAAGCGTAATACCTAGTTTGTTCGTTTTTATTAGCGGTTAGGTTTGCCTTAAACGCTACGCTGCACCATGTGGAATTATCGCCTTTTAGAACTTGGAATGGAACCTCTGAAAATTTGGTCGTTATATTCTCAATGATTCTTAATTGCCAATTGCAGTTTGTTACAAATCCTGCTAAACCGCTGACATTAACCTCAATAAGGTATTGGTCTCTATTAAAGCCGTCAGTCTCATTCAAATAAATGGCTTTCCTTCTCTTCCAACTAGTATTCCACCACTGCAATGTTGTATTTGTGCTTATTATATCTGTAATCACAGAAGAGTTTAAAGCATTGCCTAGCTGGTCAGTTACCCTTGTTAAAGTGTATATTGTGTCATTTTGCTCAGTCCCTTTCTGATAGCTGCTTTGATTAGTACTTACATTTACAATAAGATTCTGTAGAATAGTGATAGTGAAATTTCTTCGTTCTGAATTATTTCTGTTAGTCTGATAGCTGTTATCTGTACAATTGATGTACCAATTCCAGTCTCCTTGAGATATATTATAAACAGGGATGGTAATTGTAGTCCCTTCTGATATTGTTGCATCTGTACTGTTGATTGTATCATTTATGACTACACTGCAATTAGTTATTCCTGAAGAAGCATCAGTTACATTAAATTGAAAGTCAATATTTCCATCGCTGTCAGTATAGCTGGTTTGAGGCCAGATAAGGGTTATTGCAGGATAGTCTGTATCCTGGATAATTGTCAGATTCCTGTGCGGCTCATAAGTTCCAATATTGTGCCAAGAAGAGCTGTCTGTACAATTGACAGTCCAATTATATTGGCCAATAGGCATATCTGTAAGGGTTATATTATTATCAGTAACAGTAAACGATAATTTAACTGCAGATTGGTTTGTGGCATTTGCCCTTTGGTTTAGGATCAAGGTACAATTATCTATTCCTGAAGCGTCATAAGCATAGTGAAAGAATGTAACATCATTATTTGACCTTATATCATCATCCTGGGGATTTCCCAATCCAATGCTTGGTGGATCTGAATCAGTGCCAGCAAAGAAATTTCTTGTTGATGAAGCGCCAAGGTTATTATTAGTAGAGCTATCATAACATTTAACAACCCATGTATGCGCTTCTCCTGTAGATATCCCACTAATAGTAGTATTCATCTCCTTATCCTTAGACACAGAGAAGTTCGTTTGCTTAATCTCTCCACCGCTTCCTTCATCAACATAGACCGTACAATTCGCAATTGTTGAGACTAAATCGCTGACATTATACTTGAAGGTTATTTCAGACCCAAGGCCATCTGCGTCATTCGGAGGGTACATCTGGTTAACTGTTGGTGAGGTTTGGTCAGTTGCGCTAAAAAGGGTAACAGCATGAGTTATCACATTTCTGGTGTCATTGCAATAAAAAGTGATATTGTGCTGCGCAACTGTTGTATAGTTAGTGTAATTGTAGAAGTGCCTTCCACTATCATTATTCATAGTTATATTAGCGCCATTATCCATGCTAAAAACGCACCAGCCGCCGCTTGAGTAATAGCTGTCATTCAAGCTTATATTCGCCCAAAATCCAGTGGCATCAACTGTTGATCCATTGATTGGGTTTTGAATCTCAATCTTAAGATAGCTTATATTAAAAATAAAAGAGTCATTCAGATAGCTGCCATCCTGATGCTGCAATACATTGCCGCTGGAGTCAGTAAGTGCTGAATATGCCCTATACTCGCCTAGCTCTCTCGTATCAGTAGTCCAGTTGTCATCATTCCAATAAGAGGATATGTCAATAGACTGGTTCACCGCCACATTTAATGAATCATTATGCAGCACGTTTACAGTATTCCAGTTGGTACCATTAAGCTTTTCTATTTTTAATAATAGCCTGCCTGAAAGGTTTAATAATCCATAATTCTCAACTTTTGATGGAGTTT
The DNA here is from genome assembly GCA_964550945.1 of uncultured Methanosarcinales archaeon. Classification (GTDB taxonomy): domain Archaea; phylum Nanobdellota; class Nanobdellia; order Woesearchaeales; family CAZKBD01; genus CAZKBD01. The sequence continues at coordinate 14,877 of CAZKBD010000010.1, read as the reverse complement.
CCAAATGCACATATACAGCGCTCCAGTTTAACATATCCTGTCCAGCTCCTTCTGAGTCAAGATTTATGCCCCTCACCCTTATCATTCTGTTTGAGGCGTTGGCCCATGCTGCAAGAATCGTCTTATTCACTATTTGGTCTGTGCAGTTATAGTCAAAAGTTCCTCCATTGCTATAGGTGCTGTTTAAGCTGCAGGAATAATTGTAAGAATATTGCCCTCCATCAAAAACCTGCACCTCTAAATCAGGATAATTATTGCCCGCTATTATCGAACCGCTTGCATTGTAATGCCCAGTGATTATGTCAATGTTTATGTCTGTCAGCTTAGTATAATTTTCTGATCCGATTGAAGTATAATTTACAAAGGAAGAGCTTGCCTCTCCATCTGTTTCATTTAACCAGCTTACATTAAGGTGGACATGGTCAGTCCTAAGGCGCTCAGCGCTGGCAGGAGTATTTGTAACCACAGCCATTTGCAGCAAACCGCTCGAGTTTATGTAATTAGATAAGCTAGACGATTTAGTATAGCTTGCTTTCCAGTCAACACCAGCTGTGCTATAGCTTCCAAGCGACTCCCATGCAAGAGACGAATAATCCCAAACATACAACACAATAGTTTCTCCGCCAGTGCTATGCCCCTCGTAAAATAGAACAATATTCTGTATCAAAGAAACATCTGTAGTGATATTAAACTGGAATCTGTGGCTTTTGATATCATTTGCAGGCCCAGCATCCACTCTTGAATCGTCAGAGAAATTCGAGGCTGCGTAATAAGCAGCAGTGAATTCAATTTCTCCAGTGATTACAGGGCCTGAGCTAGGAGGATTTGCGCCTGCAGCCTGGCTGTAATAAGCATGCTGTGCTTCATTTAGATAATTTGAATAGTTATACCTCTTGAATCCAGAGGAGTTATAAGCAAATATTGTCCTGCCAGCGCTCTCAAGATTAGCTGTATGGTTTTTTTGATTTTGGGAAATATTTACAATATTGTTTTGGCCATATGTCTTGTTTAATGTTTGTATGCTTAGTATAGTCCTAATTCCAGCTATCTCAAATGAGTTTAGCCCTGAAGATCCAAAATTGATTGTAGGGCTTGCTGTGTCATTTGACCATATGGTATAATCATAAATGTCAACTGTGGCTGTATCAGTAAATGTGTAGCTGTATTGATTTTGCCCAATCGAAGCCATCTTGTACGAGTAGTGTGTGCCTGAGGTATGCAAAGTAATATTTACAAACACTGTGCTAACATTTGAATAGCCATCACTCACATTAGCAGTAATTACAATCGAGCTTCCAGCTGATGCAACAGACGGAGATGAGCTAACAGATGCTGAAGGTATTATTGGTCCATCCCCATCAATATTCAAGACCCAATAAACTGAATTATTTGTGTTGCCAGCATCATCCCAGCAAGTTACATTCCAATAATATGTCCCATTATTCATATATACTGTCTTGTTACTTGGGCTGTTGTTCAATGAGCCAATATTAGAAGCATTAACAAGCCCATTAATTGTTAGGTTGCAGCTCAGGTTGTTGTCTGCATAGCTGTCAAAAGCAGTCCAATTAAAGACCACATTAGAGATTGAATAATTTGAGTTATTTGCAGGAAAATTTAAGCTAACATTTGGGATAGCCCTGTCAAAAGTAAAATTAGTATAAGCTTGGTTTGCATTGTTGTTTATATTGCCAAAAGTGTCATTGCATTTTATGTAATAAGCGTAATTTTCTTCAGCTAGGCTGCCAAGTGTTTCTGAATGCAGCAAGTTTACAGTATTTGTGAATAATTTTCCGCTGACATTAAAGTTGAATGAAGAGTTAGTTGAATTGTATTTGCAGGTTGCATTTTCATTAGTGGTTATATTTAAGTAAACAGGATTATCATTAGTAGATGATCCATTCAATGGAAAGACTATCGTGATAGTCGGAGCTGATAGGTCCTGATCTACTGTAAGATTGTAGATATATGACGCCCCAGTAATGCCATTAACATCTGTGCAGTTTATGCTCCAGTTATAGTTGCCAATTCCAACTGTTTGAGTTATCTTTTGCCCAGCCGTGCTTTTTAGAATTTCTGTATTGTTGGTCTTATTGATCCGCCCATTAACTATCAAAGTGCAATTCCTCAAATCAGCAATTTCAGAAACATTAAAATTGAAGTCAATATTGAATCCTTCTTGCCAAAACGAGTTATTGGCAGGGGTTTCAAGCTGGACTGTTGGCGCAGCTGTATCTTGTATTGTGCAGCTCACAGGGATGCTGTCATTGATCTTATCCTGTGTCGATCCTAAAGTGTAATTAGCAGAATAGGTTCCTGCCAAAGAGCCGCTGCAGTTTATCATTATGTCTAAAGAATTGCCAGTCATCGCAACAGTTGACCAATTGCTTTGGAAATAGCTGCAGTTGCCAAAACAAGCTACAGCAGCATTGGTATTTGACCCATAAGACGCTATAGTACTATTGAAGCTCTTGATGCTTCCAGCCTCTACTGCTCCAAAGCTCATCTGGGATTTATTGTTCCATGATACGCCTAAGACAGTGAAATTGAAAATAGATGTTTCATTCCATTGCCCTATGCTGTCATTTGCGTAAAATCTCCACCCAACAACATACCCTGCAGTCTGGTTGATATATGTTGAATTCGTCGCATTTTGCGGCTTTGCTGTGAATTTTACTATTGAATCATTTGCCCATCTCCCCGAGAGATTAGTGCTGAATATTGAATAATTCAATTGAAGATTATCATTAAATTGGACTGTAAAATTAACCCATTCTCCCTGATAGATTGCACTGTCATTAACAAGGTTATTTGACCATGTTGGCGGCGTATCAGCTGCCTGGAAACTTGTTAAATTTACATTATCAACATATGCATCATCGCTTGGGTTATCGCATTGGCAATCAAACCTTAGCTGAAAATTTCCCCCTATATACCCTGCTAGATCTATCACTTGTGTTCCTGCTGCATTAGCTCCGCATCTAGACCAAACTTGGGTTATCCATGTGGTCCTGTTGTACAAGTCAAGGTATAGGCACTCGCTACCACTATCCATCCCATTTATTTCCCACGCAAAGCTCAGATTAGCTGATAGGCTTTGTGATAGGTCAATACTTATCGATGTTATTTGGTCTCCTGGAGGATCACAATTTTCAGCATGGCCTCTCCCACTTACTATATCCCACAATCCCCCTGTTTCAGTCCATTTTGCTGCATCTGGCTCAGTTCCAGTGCCAAAATTATCGAAGAAGCTTGTAACCTCTGGATCTACAGCAAGATACCAAGGCCTGAATTCAATGAATTCGCTAGACCCATAATTAACCCTGCTAGGCCCTATAGAATAAAGTTCAGGTGTTTTAAAAGGAGGCAAAGCAGAATAGCTAACAACAGAATTGTTATCCAGATTGGTCCATATCAGGATTTTAGAATCTGAAGTGCTGGCAACAATAGCGCCGCCAGAATCAGTAATAGTAAAATTTCCAGGCAATATCTCAGTAAAATTAAATATTCCAACATCTGCAAATGATATTATCCTTACAGCAGAATCAAATGCGCCCTTCCATGGGTCGGTGGTTACTGGCGTATTTCTTATAATATCAAATTCATAATAATCTCTCACAGTAAAATAAGAGTGCATTGTTGAATTAACTAGATCCCGCTCAGCATGCACAATCATAGAATAATTACCTTCAATTCCAGTTTCAAAAAGAGACTCATAGATTCCCCTTGATGTTTCAGAAACAGTCATATCACTAGTTGAATAATATGTTTTTTGCCCATTAGGGCCACTAATTTCGAGATTAACATTAGCATTTGAAACCAAATGTCCTGCAATATCCAGCACAACAATGATTATTTCAGCAGTTTCACCAGGATGATAAACTGATTTTTTTGTGTTTACAGAAGCAACGCCAGTTTCTGCATATCCTGGATCACCGGGCGTTAATATAAAAGAATATTCTTGCCCAGGGATGATATCCATAATCTTTTCCCAGTTGCCATAACATCTTTGCTCAGCAAAGCTCCAATCCTTACATTTATACAGCTCAGTCCCTTGTGCCATAATTATTACGGTAGCTTCAGTGAAATTCAATTGCGACGAATCTATTGCATAACTTTTCAAAATTTTTTTGTTTTTGATGCCAGGTTTTTCAAAAGAAACACTATCTATCCCTAAATCGAGAGTTTGTGCTATCTTAAGATTTTTAAACAAGATTTTTTTTACTTTTTCAGCCTCTAGCTCTACTTCAACATCATATTTCTCATTCTCAGCAAGCTCGTTTATTGGATTCCCGTTTTTTAGGAATCTTAAACTAAAATTTTCTTTTTTTGCTTTGGCTGAATCCCTAATAGAAAACCTGTTTTTTGTTTCATTTTCACTAATTAATTTAGTACTTAAGTTAATTAACTTTTGTGATTTATTGATTGGTAGATTAATAGCTGTTAAATTAGTTATAACAGCTTCGCTAATATTGGTCCCTGTGATATTCTCAATTACTCCAGTTATATTTGTAATATTAGCCAAAGAAACATTTGTCGCATTCTCAACAATAATCCCTTCTGTTGCATTGATTTTTGTTATATCCAGAATTTCCTTTAAGGGCGTGGTCTTATTTTTAATTTTGATTCTCTCTTCTATCTGCTCTATACCCTCCAAACCCCAGTTAAACAGAACTTGTTTTGCATAGAAAGCATCATCTGATTTTACAACAACTATTAGATTATACACATCTGGATCAAGATTCTTGTCTGAGAGTTTAACAGAAAATTTATCAAATTCTATAGGTTCAATGTAGGTATTAAAATTTGTATTGTTTTCTTCTCCTTCAACATAGGCGCTTATCTTATCAACCTTTGTTCTCTTCAAAGCAGCTTCTAATATTGTTCTTGGCTTGTTTACTTCGCTTGTAAAATCAACAGTAATAACAGCCATCTCAGAAGCTAAAAAATTGTATTTTAGCTGTTTTTCTATCTCAGCTGCTGCCTCATTGGTTATTGTAGCATTCTCAAACACTTCTTCTGCTATATTCCCCCACTGGAAATCCCTTGTCTTAACAACTAAGTCGCCATGAATATAAGCCTCTACTACAAGCCTATAAAATCCAGGCTCAATATTTGAATTAGTCTTAATATTTATAATAAATTCGCTGCCCTGCAGCTTATCTATCGATAGATTAAAATTCTTATTTTCTGTTTGGTTTTCAACATATGCCCTTATTTGCTCAATGGGTGACAGCCCAAATATCCTATCAATGATTGTCTTTCTAGCTTCGAGTTCATCAGAAAGATCAATTTTTATAACAGCCTCATTATCAAGAGAAAAATAATCGAACTTTTTCTCTTCTTCCTTGACATAAAAATCAATATGTTCCTCTTCACTAACATTCCCTAAATAAAAAACCGCGGTGAGGGTATATAACCCGGCCCTTTTTGGAACAAAGCTTATACTGTTTACAGGACTCTCAAACACATAAGAATTATTTTCATTAAATATCCTTAACTCAGTTGCATTACCTTCAAGAGTGATATAAACAGTATCCCCAAAAGAATATTCCTTTTTATCAGTAGATATCCTCTTAGCTGTTTCTTCTGCTTTCTCAGGCTTTACAGAAAACAAAGAAGCAGCCAATAGATTGAAACCGCTCCATAATTCAATCCTATATTCTCCATGTTGCTTCGGAATAAATTTTAACGGGCTTTCAGGCACACCCAAGAACTGGTAGGTGTTTGCATCAGACTTTATTATCAGCTCATAGCTGTCATTCCCTATAAAATTAAAATAAATATTCACTAGCTCATTAACAAAATACTCTTTTTTATCGGTTGTAATCTCAAATAAGCTTTTCTGTTCTTCTGCAACAACGCTGAAGCTTTTCTGGAAGCTTAGATTTTTTGAGATGATATTTATTTGATAGTCACCAATTGCCGGAGGCCTAAAAATTAAAGTGCTGGTGGTATTGCCAATAAATCTGTAATCGTTTTTCCCGCCCCTAATCAAAATTTCTTCTATTTCGCCAAAAGAGCCAAGATTGATAATTACAGTCTCTCCTAATGTATAGGTGTCTTTGTTGATTATCTGTGTTGATATGTTGCCAGTATTAACAAAAAAATCAGTGCTATCTGCTAGATTACTAGCTGACAGGTTGAATAGCTCAACAAAGTAATGTCCTTCTTCGTTTGGAATAAACTCAATCTCGTTTTCAGAGCCAAAATAGCTATAGGTCAGGTTACCAGAAGAAATATCCAATCGAAGCCCAGAACTGTTCAGGTAGCTCGTGTTTATTATAACACTCTCCCCAACCAGAAATTCCCTTTTGTCAAGATAGAGGGCACTAACTAATAGAGTTACTAATACGACTATTACTAAACTTAGGGCTACTAATAGCCCAAACCTCTTTTTACATTTCATCACATTTGCGCCTTTTGCGCCCAAAATTAAATATAATATAAATGGAAAATGTGGCTTACTTGATTTGCTCAATGAATTTTTTTAGAGTCTGATCTTTAGTTGTGGCTTCCCTCATTAACAATTCAACTTTAGTAGAAACCTTCATGCCATTCTTTTGGCAAAAATCTTTGAAACCATCATAGACATCCCTATCAATAGTCATAGAAATCTTTCTTTTCACCATCTTCCACCCCGTTAACCATACATATCTATGCTAATCCATCTGCCTATACTAATCCATACAAATAGGGCTTTATATAGTTTTCTTAATACTTAAGAGTGGATAATCAAAGAATTTGCTTTGCTTACTAGGTAGTAATATAAAAAGCTTAAATACTAACTAAATGAAGGTTAATGTATGGAGGCGAAAATTCAGAAACCCCAAGCAGAATTCTTATTTGAGGTATCATGGGAGGTATGCAACAAGGTAGGAGGTATAAACACTGTTCTCAAATCAAAGGCAGCTAGATTAATGGAAGTTTATGGAGAAAATTATTGTTTGATTGGCCCATATTTTGCTGACCAGATAAGTGAATTCGAAGAGTGCCTGCCCAAATCAGAATACAAGGAGCCTTTTAATAAACTAAAAAAAGAAAATATCATTTGCCATTATGGCAGATGGCTTGTTAAAGGAGAGCCTCTTACAATATTAATAGACTTTCCTAGAGATCCAACAAAGATTAACCAGATTAAAAAAGAGTTTTGGGACTATTTCAAAATAGATTCCTTAAGAGCAGGTTATGATTATGATGAGCCTTTAATGTGGGGCTATTGCGTAGCAAAGCTTTTAGAATTCCTTCCGAAAAGCAAAAAGACTGTCGTACAGTTTCATGAGTGGCTATCCGGATCTTCTTTGTTGTATCTTAAAAAAAATAATGTAAAAATTGCTAAAATATTCACAACTCACGCCACTGTTTTAGGCAGAACATTAGCAAATGCCGGAGTTAATTTTTACTCGATGCTGGGCAAAATAAACAAGAAAGAAGAGGTCTACAAGTATAGCATTGAAGCAAAACACTTAATAGAGAAAGCCTCTGCGCAGAATGCAGATGTTTTCACTACAGTTAGCGAGATAACAGGAATCGAAGCAGAGCATTTTCTTGAAAGAAAACCAGATGTGTTATTGCCGAACGGCCTGGACATGGAAAAATTTCCAACGTTTGAGGAGGCGTCTATAGAACACAGGAAACAAAGAGTGAAAATAAGAGAATTTTTGCTTTATTATTTTTTTCCTTATTATGCATTTGACATAAAAGATGTCCTATTTTACTTTATTGCAGGAAGGTACGAGTTCAAGGATAAAGGCATTGATATATTCATAGATGCCCTAGGTGAGCTGAACAGAAAATTGAAAGAAGAGCGATCAAAAAAAACAATTGTTGCATTTATATGGGTTCCTGCCAACATTAAAGGAATAAGAGAGGAACTGCTAGAAAACAAAACATACTTTGGAGATATTAAGGATTTGATGGAAGACCAGACAATAGACATCAAGCACAATATTATATATTCGATTGTCTCAAATAATAAAATCAGCGCAAATGCTCTTTTTGAGGATGATGTGATTTTAGAGCTAAAAAAGAAAGTCGCAAGGTTAAAGAGAAAAGGAATCCCGCCTTTGACTACCCATACCCTATATGATCAAAACGACCAAATATCAAGGAGCATAAAGAATGCTGACCTAAACAATTTAGAAGAAGACCCTGTCAAAATTGTGTTTTACCCTATTTACCTGAGCGGCGCAGACCGCCTATTAGATTTGGGCTATTATGAAGCAATGCAGGGCTCTCACCTAGGGTTGTTTCCTTCATTTTATGAGCCCTGGGGCTATACACCTTTAGAGGCAGCTGGTCTTGGGGTTTCTTCTGTGACTACTGACTTGGCTGGCTTTGGCAGGTTTATAGAACAACTGGAAACATCAAAAGAAAATCCAGGCATATTTGTTCTAAAGAGAATGGGAAAAAGCGATAAAGAGGTTATTGATGAATCAACTAAGATTATGTACAACTTTAGCAAACTATCCAAATATGATAGGATAACTAATAAAATAGAAGCTAGAAAATTAGCTTCAACATGTGACTGGAAATTTATGATCGCTAATTATATAGAGGCGCATAATCTTGCAATAGAAAAGGCAGATAGGCAATAGGCAATAAAATTCACCTGTTAAAATGCTCTGCCTGCTGTACATCAATAGGTACTAAATTTCTATCAACTATCACTGTGCTCCTTATCTTGTTCTTGCCTTCTCTTTTGGCTTTGTATAATGCCTGGTCTGCTTCTTTTATCAATTCAATCTCAGAGAGCGATTTATCCATGCAAGTAACTATCCCTGCGCTTATAGTTATTTTGCCCATAGGCTGGGATTCCTCTCCGAAGAACTTTTTTTGTTCAATTTTTTTTCTGATATCTTCAAGAATGTCAAAGGTCATATGGCTGTTTGTATCCGGCATTATAACTATAAACTCCTCACCGCCATATCTTCCAACTATATCCTTTTCTCTAGCGCCTGCCTTGATAATTTTAGCGACCTCACTTAATAATGTATCTCCCTTTAGATGGCCATAGGTATCATTATAATGCTTAAAATCATCCAAATCTATGATAGCAGTTGATAAGGGGCTCCTCAGTTCAATGCTTCTGATCATGTCTCTTTTAAGGGCATTCATAAAGAACTCCCTGTTATAAAGGCCTGTCAGCTGGTCTGTTATTGCCTTGCTTTTTATCTGGTCTAACTGCTGAGAATTACCCACAGCCATAGATATTTGGTCTGCAAAAACAAAAGTAAAGTTTAATTCCTCATCATTTAATTCTTCAATAGGATCTAGATAGAATACCGCACATCCTATTATTTCCTTGTTTATCTTAAGCGGTAAAGCGACAACCTTATAGTCAGTTGATGCATGATCTCCGTCCTTTATGTAATCATTTATGCTATTCAATCTGAATATGTTATTTGTGTACTTCACCTCTTGAAATACTTTATGTTCAAAATTCTCAATGTTTAAGTCTCGTTTAATACAAAACCTCAAAAAACCAGCATGAGCCCCCTCTGATATGAGTATAGAGCAGTTTTTAAAATAAGGTGTTGTGTTTATCAACTCAAGAATTTTGTGCATCATATCAGATAGGTCTGTTGTTGATCCTGTTATTTGCCCTATTTTGTGTAATGTAGACAATCCTTCAACCTTTTTATCACTTATTTTTTTTTGGAACAGCAGCTCAGGTATTGTATTTGAAAAAGAGTATGCCAGGCTAATGTCCCTTTTTAGGTTTTCCTCTGATGTGATGGGGATTATAATAAAAGCATCAGCTAATTCTTCATAATCCACATTAATTTTTTTGCCCACCTCTCTTAAAACGCCAGGGTCTATCCCTCCCTTGGATATCGCACTGCAGATTATTGCTCCCATCTGGTTTTTATTTATGAATACAGGAACAAGGGCGTTCAAAAGGCCAGCATGGCAATGGTACAAAACAACCTTGTCTTCTGATTGCTTTGCCTTCTCATAATATTCTGCTCTGCATTTCTTGCATAGCTCTGGCCCTGATTTAGTGGAGTTTATTATCTGGCAAAAGAAAGGAAGTTCTTTAGATTGAGCAAGAATCTCTCCATTGCTATCAACAACATAAACAGGCGATTTTAACGGCTCAAAAAACTTTTTTATGATCTCTCCCAATAAAGTCGCATCCAAAAGGCCGGTTAGTTTAGTATTGTCCATCTAACATTAACTTATTCTCTTTTTTTATAAATATTTGCTAAATTTATAGAGTGATACAAGGGAGATTTAATTTTCAGAAAACATGATGCCTTGAAGATAATATCCTGAATATATTCTCTTTAAACTTAAAGAAGTCTCGCTTTTTTATTGTGGCTCCTGCTGCGTTTATATGGCCGCCGGCATTTGCCCCTTCAAGGTTTTTAACAGATTTTTCTAATAGCTCATTAAGCGCTATTCTGTTATCCGCTCTCCTTGCGCTTATGTTCAAAGTATCTAGATTCATATCTTGAGCTATGATTATAGTCTTATGAGGATTCTTAAGGCTCAGATTCTTAATGATTGCAGGGTTTATGAAGTAACGAGGCTTGATTAAGTCAATGATCAGATCGAGGTTAGGGTATTTCTCTGCTAATTTTTTAACATTGCTGTCCCAGTAGCTGATCTCATCTTCAATCTCTTTTTTATATCTGCTAAGTTTCGAGCTGATTTGTCTGCTGTTAGGGCTTTTAGAGCTGTACAGAAGATCATAACAAAGCATGGCATTTTTTATGTCATGGGCGATGCTGTAAAATATTAGCTCTGCTGATTGGCCCAGTTTAGTCTTATATATATCAGGCCTATTGCTCAATCCGTACTTTTGAAGTGTATGGTCCACAAATAGTTTCCAATGATCATAGCACGAATCCCCAAGAATGCCTATAGCAGCTACCCAATCCAGATCATTCATATCAGCTAGTTCATTTCCCAGATCATAGCATAATTTCGAGCAGCAATACCCCTCAGGCCTTGCTTTTGGATCTATCATCTGAGGCTTTATTAATATAGTTTTTATTGAATTAACATCCCTGTATAATTTATGGTGGTCTATTATCAGGATATCGGAATGCTGTTCAAATCTTTTAATGCCTTTTAACTGGTCTGCGCTTATATCTAAAAAGATCAGCTTATCAGGCATATTCAATTTTATCTCATTCAAAAGGCCGCCCAATCGCGAGATATTATCCCAATAATACATGTGGTTGATGCCATTTTGCGTTTGGGTTTTGATCAGCTTAGCTATTATGACTGCAGAAGAAACGCCGTCAGAATCAGCATGGTAGACTATGCAGGTTTTATCGTCTGATTTTATGCCTGATATAAAATTCCTAAATCTAGCCAATAAAGGAGCATCATTTAATTTCATTTTAATCACCTAAGTTATGCTATCTCAGCAAAAAAATAGTAATTAGTAACAGAGGTATCTCCGGAATGCCCGTTCTCCCCAACAATAATTTGGAAATCGCTAGTAGCATTGTTGAAGCCGCGTGCATCCTGTTCCAATAGCGCAGTAAATACTATTGTTGAATTATCAGTCAATAATACCTCTTTAAATGAAGAACTTTGAAAGGTATCATTTACATAAGTATAAGTCATTGGACAGGAGTCTGCTGTATTTATTTGGACAGTTCCAACATAAAATCCATCAGCATCAGTATAAGTCTTGTTAAATGTTTTATTAATGCCGTCTGCATCCCAGCTGTTCATACTAAACATGCTATTGATTTCTGTCAGATTTAAATCGACAGAGCCGTTGAAAGTAAAATTAACGCATTTGATATTAGTCCATGTGACTACACTAGAGTTAGCTGCATATACTTCTCCCTGCGGTGAGGCTACAGACCAGTCATACATTGTATAATTGCTGGCATCATCTAATAGCACCGTACCCGAAATGTTACCATAGTATCCTTGCCAAGAGAGGGTTACAGTTGTAGCATCAATGACTATAGCAGTTAAATTTCCTGCATAAGCTTGGACTTGCCCAGCCCCATTGGTCCCTCTTGTTCCAGCACTCCCAACAGTAATAGATGATGTACCAAGCGGCTCGGCAATCAAAAACGAGGCATAGATGATTATGAGAGCTACAAATAATGTAAGCAGTAAAGTTCTCTTGATGGTTTTTTTTGCGAGTATCATTTTAGCTAAGAATGAGCGAAAGGTTTATATATACTTTATGTACTTATAAAATAGATAGAATAGTTTGTATATACTTAAAAATGCACGCAAGAAGGCTTGTTAAATCAGGAGCATCGTCCTATACGATTTCGCTCCCAAAGGAGTGGCTTAGCAGGAATAAGTTAACGCGGGGAAATCTGCTGTATATTAAAGAGGATTCTGCTAATAAGCTTTCAATCACCCCGGAAAGGATAGAAGAAAAGCCAAAACTGAAAGAGATAACTATCAGTATAGATGATAAAAAGCTTGATGCTATTGAAAGGGAACTCACATCAGCTTATATAAACAACTACAGCTCAATCGTGATAATTGGCAGTAAGCTAATTGATCAAACAAAAGGCATAAGGCGTATTTTGCATGAGTTCAGCGGGCTTGAGATAATTGAGCAGACATCAACAAGAATCATTGCAAAAGATTTTTTAGATTTAAAAGAGATCTCAATCAACAGCATAATAAAAAGGATGGATATGATTATAAGGTCAATGACGCAGGATTTAGTGGATAACATAAAAAACAAGAACCTGTATGAAGATATAGAATTAAGGGATGTTGATGTCAATAGGCTGTATTTTCTTTTATACCGCCTGATAAAAGGCGCTTTAAACGATCCTATTTTTGCTTCTCATTTTGAGATAGATAACACAAAAATCCTTTCTTTGTGGTATCTTATTATAAACCTGGAGAATACAGCCGATGCGTATAAAAATATATGTTTGTCTTTAAAGAGCTTAAATTCAAAAAGCAAAAAATTTGAATTTGGTAGTCTAGAAAGATTATATCAGGATATTAGAAGCTCGTATCTGGATGTGATGAAAGCTTATTACACTCTAGACAAAAAATTGGCAGACAATACTGCCTCAAGAAGAGAAGACATTATTAAAAGGTGCATTCCTGTTTCTGAAAAAAATCCGGATTTTGATACAATGATTATCTATGAGAATCTCAAAGAGATAGAGGATTTCATTTGTAACATTGCAAGGATTGTTATTGATGAATCTATGTGATTTCCCTGCCATTAAACTCTGCAACCTTTCCTTGGGAGTTGATTTTAACGACTAAATCTCCTTTTTTTGTTTCATTGGTCAGGTTGGATTCTACATGGAGAACCACTACCCATATCCTTCCTTCAGTGTAGCTGGTAATAGACGCTATGGTATACTCAGGCAGATCTTTATTTTCCTGCTCACCTGCAGCGAAGAACTTGACATTTTTTTTAACAAAATCTTGTGCAACCCACTCAGCGCGGTCCTGGGTGATGCTAGACCTTGAACATGCCGTAAAAATCACCAGAACAATAACCAATAGGATTGCAGCAAGAGTCCCAAGATATTTTGTAAAAATCGTTTTAGTCATTTTATTCTGATTTTTTTAATCAAGCTTGACCGTTTAATAACATCCATTATGTGGAGTATCTTATCCTTGATTTTACTGAAAATATCTTTGTATTGTTGGATGCTCTTTTTATATTTTTCTGCTTTTTTTTTATGTTTAACGCTCTTATCATAAATATCATAATACTTTTTTCTAATCTTTTGCGTGCCTTGTTTGTATTTTTCTTCTAATTCCTTTTTATTGTCCTTATTCCCTTTATCCGCTTCTCGTGAATATCCCTCCAATAATTTTTGTTTTTGTTCTTCATACCACTCTTCTAGCTCATCCTCATCCATGATCATTACCCAAACAAGCCTTCCTTGCAATAACACACGCATGAATTGCATCCGATAGGCTTCTCCTCAAATATAATATTGCTGTACGTCCAGCCTTTTGTTTCACATTGCGACCTGCACTGCAATTTACAAGCAGACTCGTCTTGAATTGTGTGGGATATAAAATTCATAACCGGCCCGCATCTATCTTTTATCTCAAAGGACTGTTCTTTTTTTATGGGGCCAATAAGAATTATCCCAGATATCACAACAATCAAAATTAGAATAAATCCAATTCTAATGCTATTTTTAGTGTTGCTGTTCATTCTTTCACCTTTATTTTGTCTTTTAATAATGGATAGCAGATTAATTTAAAGATTGTTCCGCTAGACACGGTTTGTTCTTTTAATAGCTTCATCAAAATTAAAGCAACAGTCTCTTTTTTATCTGTTGTCTTTAACAGCTTGTCTGCAAGATCATCATCCTTGAATATGTCTTTTATCCATTTGCTGAAGTCATTCTTCTCTTCATTAACATATTGCTTAAAAGTTGGATTATCCATTTTGTGCAGCGCTTCAACAAGTTCATAAAGATCTTTTATTGCCTGATTCTCACTAAGCCAAAAATAATTCTCAGGGTTAATCTCTCCTGCTTCTTCCTGCCTGCCATAAAATTCTTTTTGTTGCTTTACATAGTAACTAGACAATCTTATGATCCCGGTTATTATAAAGACTATTGATGCTAGCACTGTTACAGCTATAATATTCATGGATACGCCAAGGTCATTCAAATCGCCATAGGTTATTAAAAAAGAGAATCCGAATATCAGATATGACATTAAGGTTGTAAATTGGCCCCCTGTCAGGAAAAAGATAAAACCTAGAGACAGTGTCAAGGCAAGCCCTCCTAGTGTGATAAGGGTATCATTATAATATCCATCACAAGCAGTTTCAGTATGAGGCGGGCCTAGGATATCATAGACAACTGCTTTGCTTCGCTCACATCCATAGTACTGCGCCATTAATACATGCCCAAGCTCATGAACTGCTATTGTGCTAAGAAGGAG
>CAZKBD010000009.1:32347-36498 GCA_964550945.1 uncultured Methanosarcinales archaeon | reverse complement strand
GGTGATTCTAATAATGCAATAAAATTTACTGTGATTGATAGTCAAAATAATCAATTTGACTGGTTTGGGCAGGTTAGTCCAATAATTAGCCAAGCGTATTATACGAGCAAATCCAGTGAGAGTGATTCTCCTGAAGAAACATTTAATGATTCAGAAGCTTTGAAGGAGTTTAATACAAAAGTTCAGTTGATAAAAGATAAGATAATCAAAAGCCCAAAAATAACCTATAGATTAAGCAATATTACTACTACTAGTTCATCTGACTACCTTTGGTTGGCAAGTGGTAGTTCAGCTCCAGGTTACACCACAAAAATTTATACAAATGGGACTTTAGTTTCTCAATTTTCTGGCCCTGAAAGCCCTGTAGGAATAACGTGGGATGGCACATATTTGTGGGAGGCTTCAGTTCTTAGGAGAATCTATCAGATGACTACTTCAGGACAAGAGATAAGCCATTTCTTCGGACCGTATGCTCCAACTGGTTTAGTTTGGGATGGCACATATTTGTGGTTGGCTACATGGTCTAGTACTAACTCTTCCCTGAATAGAGTCTACAAGTTAACAACAACTGGAGAAGTTGTTAGTTACTTTCCTACACCAGGCGGCGATTTTTCTTTAGGTTTAACTTATGCAGATGATTACTTATGGCTTGCAGATATGGATGATAATTACATTTATAAGCTTACAACTAGCGGCTCTGTTGTTGGTGGCTTTGCTTTCTCATATCCAGTTGGTCTTGCATGGGATGGACAATATTTTTGGATAAGCACGCCTGGGGACAGTATTCATAAAGTAACAACCAGTGGTTCGATAGTTGAAAGCTTTACGTCTCCTGTGGATTTTATATGGGATATGCAATGGGTTTCTGGAGGAACACCTTGCGTTTGCACATCAGGAACATGCTGCGATGGCTGCAATTACAGGTCAACAACCTACAAATGCCAGGAAGATGTTACAACAGATTATGAATGTGCAGATGGAACTAACTGTGGCCAGGATGTTTATGTAAGGCACCAAGATAAATATTGCTCTGGCTCTTCAACTGGTTGTGATGGAGCTTTGCAGTGGGATACTCCTGTTGTTTATGATGACTGCACAACAACAGAGAAATGCGCGAATGATGACTCAAGCTGCAATTATGATGCTGTATGTGCTTGTGTATGCACATCAGGAACTTGCTGCGATGGATGCAATTACAGGCCAACAACTTACAAATGCCAGGAAGATGTGACAACAGACTATGGATGCCCTTGGGGAACAGCTTGCAGTAATGATGTTGGCGTGCAGCATCAGGATAAATATTGCTCTGGAACTTCATCTGGCTGTGACGGAGCTTTGCAGTGGGATGCTTGGGCATTAGCTGATGACTGCACTACAACAGAGAAATGCGCTGATAATGATGCGACATGCAATTATGATTTTGGATGTGAGGTCATAGCATGCGATTCAAATTCAGATTGCGGAACAGACGGCTGGGTTGATTCACCTTGGTGCTCGAATAATGACCTTTATCAGAATTACCGAACTTATATATGCAATAATCCTGGAACTCCTTCTTCATACTGCTCCAATTCAGATTCAGCTCAATTAAGATCTGATTGTGGAGACGATTATTGCGATGGCTGGGGTGGTAATTCTTGCAGAGATAATGATGTTTATCACTCAAGGACATGCTATGACAAAGGATGCTCTGGCAGCTCTTGTTTTAACAACCCATATACTGATGAGCAGAAAGTCCAAGAATGTGGCAATAGTTATTGTGATGGTTGGGGCACTAATTATTGCATAGGCAATAGCGTTTACCATAACAGAACATGTTATAACTTGGGTTGCTCTGGAAATTCCTGCTTCTATAACTCATATTTTAACGAAGGATTAGTTGGAAATTGCCAATATGGTTGTGGAGGGGGATTATGCCTGGGCCAATGTGAAAACGGCATTAAAGACAGTGATGAACTAGGAATTGATTGTGGGGGGAGCTGCGCTAACCAGGATTGCTGCAATAATAATTATCAAGATAATAACTTAGGTGAGACTGGTGTTGATTGCGGAGGAAGCTGCCATTATAGCTGCATTGTTCCTGTTATTCTGGTGCATGGTTACAATGTAGTTGATCCAATGAGTGAGACGTGGTCTGTGATGAAGCAAAGGCTTGAAAATGATGGTTTTACTGTTGAAGTGATGGATCTAGAAGTTAGTAATGTACCTGCACGAGGCAACATCTCAAGGTATTCTGAGGTATTAAAAAATAGAATAAGATATGTAAAAAACCAATACAATGCCAAATATGTTGATATAGTTGCTCATTCAATGGGTGGCTTAGTGTCAAGAGGGTATACAAGGAGAAGTGACCTGTATCAAGATGATGTAAGAAAGCTTGTAATGCTTGGTACACCCAATCATGGTTCCGAATTAACGAATTATTTTTATCTTTTTGCTGAGGCTTATAAAGGAGTCACTGGCACAAATGTAGCTGGGAAAGCTTTCTTTCAGATGAAACCAGGCAATGATTTTCTTAATTCTCTTAACTGCGATAATCCTCATAGAGAAAACTGTGAAGATATTACAACAAGCGGGATATACCAGTACACCATTGCTGGGACCAATGGAGGACTAGGCAGCTGGGTATTGCCAGGTGAGGATGATGGTTTTGTGGCAGTAAATAGCGTCAAACTGGATTTAATTGAGCAAGCAAATTTTGGAAGCAATCATGAAGGACTTCACAATGATATACAACCTTACAATGAGGTTAGATATATACTGGAAAATAATTTTGAGTCCCAAACTGCGCCACTCCAACAAAAATCTTTTGGCATTGAACCAATTCCTCAGCAACTGGCTTCAATATCTGGAAATCTTAGCCAAAGCCAAGGGAAAAACCATACAGTCTATTTGCAAAATATCGATGCAGTAGAGTTTATTTTAGGGAATTTTAATGGTACCCTAAATTTTACCTTAATTGATTCAAATGGTACACTAATCGATCCAAACAACGCAGCCTTTTTTAATATAACTTATGAAGATGGCGACTATACCCAAGCGTATGAAATAGGCAATCCATTGCAGGGAGAATGGACATTAAATGTTTTTGGCTACAATGTCACTGAAAATGTTGAATATTTAATCTATACATTTGTTGAATCAAGCATGTCTATGGATGTTTCACTAAGTGATTATGTTTTACACTCAAATCAACAATTAACTATTACAGCTGAATTAAAAAATGATACAAATCCAATAACTAACGCTAATATTGTAGTGAACATAATAAAGCCTGATACCAGCGAGAATCTAATTTATTTGTATGACGACGGAACGCACAATGATTTAATAGCAAACGACGGCAACTATACAAATGTTTACACTGAAACTAATATCAATGGAGAATATGATTTAACAGTCACTGCAAATGGAACCAATTTTGAAAGGGAAAAAGTTAGTTCGTTTTGGGTTGAGGAATATCCTGATTTAGTTGTTGACAATATAACCTTTTCTGACGATACCCCTTATGTTGGTGATAATGTCACAATAGAAGCGGTTATTAATAATTTGCTGAATGTAAGTGCATATAATGCTGCAATTGAATTTTATTACAATGGACAATATGAGGACATTCTAATAGGAAACGCAACTGTTGATATTTCTGGTTTAGGAACAGAAACGGTTTCAGTTGTGTGGGCTCCAGATTTGGATGGGGATTATACTGTAATCGTGATTATCTCGCCATTTAATGATTTTATGGAGGCAAATTATTCCAACAATATCCAGAGCAGGGAGATTGATGTTGCAGGTGACAATCTGATAATTAATGGAGTAAATGTTACAATGCATGGGGTGTATCATTACAAAAATGTTAGCATAACAAATGGAGGGATTTTATTTGTAACACCTTACAATGGCACAGAAGGAACTGGAGAGTTAGAGATTTACGCTGATAATGTTTTTATTGATCCAATAAGCCAGATAAATGGTGATGGAGCAGGGTATAGGGGTGGAACCTCCCCCTATGGGGAGTTTAGTGAGGGTCCCGGGGGTGGAAGAGGAGGAGGCTGTAGTTGTTGGGGTCCTGAGACCGGTTGGAGATGTGATGGAGGGGGTGGAGGGGGATACGGTGGGAATGGGGGAGATGGTGGGTATTTTTGTTCTCCTAG
>CAZKBD010000009.1:0-32337 GCA_964550945.1 uncultured Methanosarcinales archaeon | reverse complement strand
GAGTACGGCGATCAAAGCACCACTATTTTAGATATGGGTTCAGGAGGTGGTGCTGGGTTTAGTAATGTAGGTGGGAATGGTGGTGCAAAAATAAGATTACTAGTGACAAATACGACGATAGTTAATGGAAATATTTCAGTGAATGGTCGGGATGGGGACGGGGAGAGTGGGGGGAGTGGAGGAGGGAGTGGAGGAGGAATATTTATACACTCTGTAGATTGTATTCAATTGGGGTTTATTAGTGCAATTGGAGGTAATGGGATTTATGGGGGATTTTATGATCAACAAGATCAGGGAGGTGGTGGAGGTGGAGGTGGAGGCAGAATAAAAATATTTTGTAGCTATATTTCTAATATAGATCCTTCAAAGATCAAAATTAATGGGGGAAGTGGGAACAGTATGGGGGGCTATGGACAAGATGGAACTATAGTAACGGCTATCTTAGTCCCTTTAGTAATATCTCCTTCCCATCCTATTGAGGAAAAATATTATTCTAATAGAGATATACGCCTTAATTGGGAAATCAATCAAGGAATAATGGCTCACTATTATCTCCTAGACCAAAACGAATCAACTATTCCAACTGCATCCACAGGCAGTTATACAACCAGCACTAATGTGACCTTCACAAACATTGCTGATGGAACGTGGTATTTCCACATAGTCTCTGAGAATGAATTGGGTGAAGTCGGAACAAGCCCCTCTAATTACCAGATAAACATTGACACGTCTGCACCAAATGTCAGTTCAACATCACACTCAAACCAAACACAATGGTATCAAAATAATGATCCTTCTTTAGAATGGGGTGTTCTGCATCCTGACAGCATAGCGGGTCATTATTATAGTTTTGATAAAGTTGAGAATACAGTTCCAACAAATTTGACTGGAACTTACACAACAAGCAATTTTACCTCATTTAATGATATTGATGATGGAACATGGTATTTCCATATTGTTTCTGTTGATACATTGGGGAATTTAGGGAATATTGGGCATTATAGAGTTAATGTTGATACAACAGCTCCGGAGCCGGTTACTAATATTAACGCAACTTCAAAGAAACATGGCAATATATTATTAGGATGGGAAGAGCCTTATGATGCCGCTAGCGGCGTGTATTATTATGAGATTTATAGGTCAGAGATTAGCGGGCAGATTGGCCAGAGGATTACACAAGAAGAAGTATGCCTTAATGGTTGGGATTCATATTCTGGTAGCTGTTATAGATTAACGGAAATCAGTAGAAGTTGGCAAGAAGCTAATGATTCCTGCACTTCTTTAGGGTGGTATTTGGTAACAATAAATGACGAGGCTGAAAACAGCTGGTTAGCTTCAACTTATTCTGGAGAAGATAGATGGATTGGTCTTAATGATATTGTTCAAGAGGGTAATTTTGTTTGGGCTTATGGAGAATCTAATTATACTAATTGGGTCAATGGAGAGCCTAATAATTGGGGTGATGAAGACTGTGCAGAGATATATCCATTTGGAGCAAATTGGAATGATTTGCCTTGCTCCGCTTCTCTGCAGGGTATTTGTGAAAAAAATAAAATACAGTCGCAAACAAATACGACATACACTGATTTAGGTGGAGGTTTAACTGATGGCCAAATGTATTATTATACTGTTATGCCCATTGATTATGCTAATAATACGAGAGTCCAAGATAATGTGCAGGTTTCTGCTGTTAGCAATAATAGCATAGTTTGCGATGATTTTGAAACCCAGCTTTGCGCATTACAGGAAGGGGTTTGCGAAGGGAGTATCGAAACGTGTGCAAATGGTGAGTGGCTTGGTTGTACTAATCCAGATTATGGATCTGACTATGAAAACCCAGAGGCATCTTGCGATGGATTAGACAATGATTGTGACGGAACAGTTGATGAAGCGTGTTTTCAGTTCAACATTGATCTAACTCAAGGCTGGAACCTAATCTCAACACCATTAAGTTTAGTTAACGGTACTTTACCTGCTCCGTTGTCTTCAATTGAAGGCAATTATAATGTTGTTTTTGCGTATGATGCAAATGATGTTGGAAATGAATGGAAGAGCTTTAATCCTGCAAGGCCTGGATTCTTGAATACTTTAACAGAGATTACTCCTGAATTGGGCTATTGGATAGATATGACCTCAGATGATAGTTTAGAGCTGCAAGGGATAGTTACATCAAACACAACATTTAATCTAAAACAAGGATGGAATTTGATTGGATACCCTTCCCGCAATGAAACAGATGCTGAGATACTGTTTAATGGTATAGCTGATGATTTAGAAGTTGTATTTATGTATGAATCTGATGATGTTGGCAATGAATGGAAGTCTTATAATCCTGCAAGGCCAGCATTCCTGAATACGCTAACTACAATGAAGCCGGGTTATGGATATTGGGTTAAGGTTTATGATGATAGAAGTTTGACTATTAGCTGAGAAAGGTTTAAATAAACAAGAAGGCTTTCTATTTCTGGGGGGTAAAAATCGATAAAAATATTTTTTTGGCTAATTGTATATCAATACTTCTAATCCTGTTATCTGTCTGTATAGCTGGAGATTCAAGAAATATAGGTGACAATATAGTTAATAACGAAAAAAATACTAGTGGCTCTTTTGAGAAGACCAATAGGGTAAACTTACTAACCGGATATAATATGCCGACAGAAGGAGGGATTGTGACGGGGTCTGAACCCATCTCCTGTAGGTGTATAGAAGGCCAATTAGCAAAGGGTGCAGAATGTGCGTGTTTATTTCCACGGTGTCTTTCAGATGTAGATTGCCGTACAAACGCTAGCAGAGGCGTCTGTTTAGAGGGCAGTACAGCTTATGCTGCATGTTATTCTTCATCTGCCCCGGAGTGCAACCTGGGACCTGTAGGGAGACAATGTTTTTGTGGTGAGATATTGGTTAGTGGAGGATATTGTTGTCCTGGGAGCAAATTTAGGCTAGAGCCATCATGCAATTCGGATAGTGACTGCTCTGATGGTAATGATTGTACTCTTGATGCATGTATCAACCCTGGCGATGTCTGTGAGTCATACTGCTCCTCTGAATTGATAGATGGTTGTGAATCACCTTTAAATAACCCAATCAAATTTGATGTGAGTTCAGATCAGGAATATAATCAGTTAGATCCTCAAATGGTAATAGACAATGATAAAAATTTTATAATTGTGTGGGAAGGTGAAGGAAGTAGCGGATTTGATGTTTATGGTCAAAAATATAGCAGTTTAGGGGACAAGATAGGTAATAAATTTAGAGTGAATACCCACACCACCAACAACCAAGGTTCCCCTGCTATAGCAAAGGATCCTAATGGAGAGTTTGTTGTGGTTTGGCAAAGCGATGGCCAGGATGGAAGCGGTTTTGGAATTTACGGTCAAAGGTTTTATGGTGATAACAGCAGAAGAGGTGATGAGTTTCAAGTCAATACAAATAATTTTTTGGATCAGGCTCATCCTTCTGTCGGGATGGATTCTAATGGAAACTTCATTAGTGTATGGTTGGGTGATGTCGGTAATGGCTCATGTAACATATATGGGCAAGGATATGATTTTGATGGTAATAGGATAGGGGATGAATTTGAAATTTTTGCAAATTCAATTGAATGCCCGTACGACTTTTATTTTGGAATGCCGCTTGGGAGGCCTGTTATCTCAATGAATCCCTCTGGCCAATTTATTGTTATTTATAAAAAACACGCTAGGTTATTTAATTCAAACAAAAGCGGTATCAAAGAGTTTGAAACAACTTTTGATCTATCCTCTGCAGCAATCGATAAATCTGGAAACTCTATAATTGTTTGGAGGGAAGGGAATAACGATATATCCGGACAAGCGTATGACTTGTTGGGAAATGAAATTGGAAACAAATTTAGAATCAATAAAATAACTGATATAGGTTATTCACCGTACATTTTTTTAGATAATGAAAGTGATTTTATTGTTGTTTGGGAGGGGGGTAGGGCTAGTTGGGTGGGTATGGCTGGCCTCTATGCGAACAGGTTTAAGTTTAATAGCAGCATCGGAAATGAATTTTTGGTTATTAATTACTCCATTTTTGATAAAGGAACTAATTTTGTCGGTTACCCCTATGTAGGTTTGAATTCGTTGGATAATTTTGTAATAACATGGACTAGCAGAGAAAATAAGTTATTCAAAATTTTAGGTAAGATATATGGTGCAAGTATTCCGCAATCTTGTTTGGATAATACGCCAGACAACCAATGCTCATCAACAAAACCATTGTATTGTGATAATGGAGATTTAATCAACAATTGTAATGTTTGTGGATGTGATCCCAGCCATTTTTGTAATGCTGATGGCAGCTGCTCAGAATGTGTTATACCAGAAGATAATATGGATGTAACCCAAAGCACTATTTTTTGTCCAGGAGATTACTATCTGTCAAATGGGATTTCAATTGGAGCAGATAATATAGCCGTTAATTGCAATGGGGCAGCATTAATCGGAACTGGCAGTAGAAGTGGCATTAGCATTAAAAACAGAAAAGGGTTAACTGTAAAAAGCTGCATTGTTAAATATTATGTAAACGGTATAGAGATGGATAATTCAAATTATTCTGTTCTCACAGGGAATAGATTAGAAAATAATGATCAGGGCATATTTAGCAAGGACTCAAACAAGAATAACATATTCTACAATAATGTTTCTGGAAGTAAATATCATGGGTTGTACCTGGTTTATTCTGATGAGAATACTATACAAGATAATGATGTCTACCACAATGAGGCAGGTATAGGTCTAAGCGCTAATAGCCACTCTAATTCAATAATCCATAACAATTTCTGCCCAGCAAATGAAAATATAGACTTCCAACTATTGACTAATAACCAAGGAAGTAATGTTGGCTCTAGCAATAAGTGCGACTGGCCAGGAATGTGGAATGATGCTGGAAGGGAAGGGTGTGCTGAGAGGTGCACTATTCAGGAAGAACCCTCACTAACCATTTTAATCTTGCCATTTGACTGGGAGGGAACTTTTGAAGAGTACAAGCAAGAAGCATATAGGGTTTCTCACTATTTCTTGGAAAGAATACCTTTACATATGTGTCCTGAGCAATTTAAATTTGTGATACCTGAGTGGAAAAACTATGGATTATTTTGGATAGACAACCAATGTGATAAATATACTTCAAGCTATCCACTACAACCACATTGTTTTGATGGACTCTCTACACTTGGAATTTTGAAAGGTTGTGGAGATGATTACAAATCTGCGACAGGAAACAATTATGATTATATTGTCGGTATAACGGACCAAGATGTAGCCCAGGGTTCTTTAATAGTGTTATGCAATTACAATGTTGGGGGGTGGGCAAGTTCGATTAATCCCTCTATTATAGCTCAAACTGATTCAGTAGGCATTGTAACGCATGAGATGGGGCATAAATTTGATTTGGCTGACCAGTATTGTGACTGTTGGCCTTTATGTGGTCCTGGCCCTGGAAGTCCAAATCCTTTTGACATCAGATTAGGGTGCGATAAGTCTGGTTCTTGTTGTTGGTCAGCAGATCTCACCCCTTTCTGCAAACGGGGATGCAATGGGAATTTTGATATTTACGGAGAAGACACAGATCTAGATGGATTTCTTGATACTGGCCAAAGGACTACAATGTCAAATCTTATTTTAAGTGGGGAAGCCGGGCATTATGATTCAAATGAATACGCCTATTTTGGGTTGAAGCCTCAACTCCAATGCAGAACAACACAGCAGAAGACGTTCCAAACAAAAGTATTAGAAAGAACTTCTGCAGAAAATGTTTCTGTTATTGAAATTAGTTTAGTTCTCTACAATAATGGCAGTGTGTCTTTGGAAAATGAAGGTGTAACTTTTGGCGAACCATTGACAAATGACTCTCAAGAGGGCACTTACAGTTTTAAAATATCAGATAACAATAATGACACGGTCTATGAAAGAAATTTTGAAATATATTTTGTTATTCTTTCTGATCCGCCAGAAGTAACTAATTCAACATGGTTCTATGACCGGGTGGGTTATAAAGATTCAATGAAATCAGTTCAACTTTATCACAATAATTCATTAATTTTTTCAAAAGAAATAAATTTCTGCAACAATAATTCAATTTGTGAGCCAGGTTTTTGGGAGAACTTTTATGGCTGCCCAGGCGATTGTATAAGCTATGCCCATGACAATATCTGCAACAATGCAGAAGACAATGGATGTGATCCTGATTGTTTAAGCGGGATAGATCCTGATTGTACTGATTTATACTTTTCTTTTGTAAATTTAACACAGGGTAGCATCAGAGAAGGAGAAACTGCAATTATTGAAGTGGTAATTGAAAATTCAGGGCATAATAATCTATCAAATATTTTTGTCGAATTTGATGTTGATGATGATTTGTATGACATAAGAAACGCATCAATCACAAATAATTCCCGCCTAAATTTAGAATTTGATTATAATGGAACGATTGGAGAGCATGAACTCAGTTGGATAATCGATCCTGGAGATTTAATAAGTGAAAGAAATGAAACAAACAACATAGAGAATTTTAATATCACTTTAAATAAAGTGTTTGATATACCATTAAATACCGGCTGGAACCTAATCTCAACACCATTAAGTTTAGTTAACGGTACTTTACCTGCTCCGTTGTCTTCAATTGAAGGCAATTATAATGTTGTTTTTGCGTATGATGCAAATGATGTCGGCAATGAATGGAAGTCTTATAATCCTGCAAGGCCAGCATTCCTTAATAATTTAACAGCACTAAGCCCTAATTTAGGTTATTGGATAGATATGACCTCAGATGATGTTTTGGAGCTGCAAGGGATAGTTACATCAAACACAACATTTAATCTAAAACAAGGATGGAATTTGATTGGATATCCGACCCTTACAGAAACCAATGCAGAAGAGTTATTTGCGCCGCTTGGAGATGGTCTAGGGACTATATTCCAGTATAAAGCTATTGATGATGGTGATGAATGGAAAAGCTATAGTCCTGATAGGCCTTCATTCTTGAATACACTAAATGTTGTGCAGCCTGGTTATGGTTATTGGGTTAAAGTTGATGAAGATACAATCCCTATAATCCCGTGATTATTATGATTTTGAATAGAAAACTATTTAATATCAAAAGAGATTCCATAAACTAAGGGGGGATTTAAATGAAAAAAATAAGTTTAGTTTTAGTGATAATTAGTATTTTATTATCTGTTTCTGTGGCGGGTGGTGAAAAACAGCCTCCAGTACCATCTACATTCTGGGGTACTGTGACTATAGATGGAGCTCCAGCTCCTAATGGATTAACTGTGCAGGCATTTATTGATGGCGTGGCTTATCCTCAAACCACTCAAACCCAGCAAGGTGTTAACCAGTCAGGTTATTATAATCTTATTGTTAATGGTGATGATATACATACAAATGCAACAAAAGAAGGCGGAGAAGAAGGGGATATTGTTGTTATTAATGTAAACGGAATTGATGCGCCACAAACTGGTGTATGGCATTCTGGCGGCTTGACAAGACTAGATATCGTTATTAGCACATGCGTGGATAATGATGGAGATGGCTATGGAAATCCAGCAAATGCAGCTTGCACTCATCCAGAATTGGACTGTAATGATAATAATACAAATGTGCATCCAGGTGCAACTGAGGTTTGTAATGGTATAGATGATAATTGTGTTAATGGTGTTGATGAAAGCTTAGTAGGAGCTTTATGCTCATTACAGGCTGGCGTATGTTCAGGAGCTATGCAGCAATGCGGCGGAGTAAGTGGATGGTTAGCATGCAATGCTGCAAGTTACGGCCCAAATTACCAATCTACTGAATCTACATGCGATGGCTTAGACAATGATTGCGATTCAAGCACTGATGAAGGTGGAAACGCTCTTTGCAGTGATGGATTATGGTGTAATGGACAAGAAGTTTGCGCTGGATTACCAGGATGCCAGGCAGGAACCTCACTAAATTGTGCTGATAATGTGTCATGCACAACAGACAGCTGTAATGAAGCATCTGACAGCTGTGATCATAGCCCTCAAAACAGTTTATGTAGCGATAGCCTCTGGTGCAATGGTGCAGAAACATGCAACAGCGTTTTAGGATGCCAGGCAGGAACATCTATAAACTGTTCTGCTAATAACCTTCCCGGAATTGCAACCTGCTCTAACAACCCAGACAATAATCCTTTAACCTGGGATTTTAGGCTTTTATTCGCATCAGTTTGCAACGAAGCAACCGACTCTTGCACAACAGGAAGTGCAACAATAACACATAGCTGCGATATTGAGCAATGCAGCGCAGGATGTGAAATAAATAATGACTGTTCTCTAACAGAATGTGATCATTTAGATGGTTGTGTTGGAAGTGATTATCGTGATTATGCAGATATTTCCAACACCTGTCAAAGTGGATGCACATGTACAACTAACTCATGCGGAGCACCGGTAATCGGCTATGGTGACCCAAGATGCACTCAGATAGATATTCAGCTGTATGAAGGCTGGAACCTAATCTCAACACCATTAAGTTTAGTTAACGGTACTTTACCTGCTCCGTTGTCTTCAATTGAAGGCAATTATAATGTTGTTTTTGCGTATGATGCAAATGATGTTGGAAATGAATGGAAGAGCTTTAATCCTGCAAGGCCTGGATTCTTGAATACTTTAACAGAGATTACTCCTGAATTGGGCTATTGGGTAGATATGACGCAAGATGATATTTTGGAGCTGCGAGGAGCAGTTCCAGACAGCACATCTATCAATCTAAAGCAAGGATGGAATTTGATTGGATATCCGACCCTTACAGAAACAGATTTAGAAGACCTCTTTGCACCAATAAGCGATGATCTAGAGTCTGTATTCCAATACAAATCTATTGACGCAGGCAACGAATGGAAAAGCTACAGCCCAGAAAGGCCTTCATTTTTGAACACTTTAGCAACAATGCAGCCTAATTATGGCTATTGGGTTAAGGTAAATGCAGACACAAGCTTGACAATTCCATAAGTGGATTTTGGGAAACTATTTTGAGGGGGTTTAATGTGAGATTATTTCAAATTATAAGTTTGATTTTTTTTATTTTATTAGTTATGCCCTTAATCAACGCAGATTCTTTAATCTTTTACGAGAGCTTTGACAATGCTAATTCTCTTAGTACAAATGGTTGCATTTCATGCTCTGTTACATCTTTTGGACAAGGTATAAAAGGCAATGCATCAAACTTTGGCTCTGGCAGCTCATTGACTTATCCTGTTTTGAATAATATCAATAAAAGCCAAGGGAGCGTTTCTCTTTGGATTAAACCAGTCTCGTTTAATAATGGAGCTTCTGGTAATGGAGGAAATGGTTACTTTGATTTTGGACAACTTGGCACTGCTTCAAGCATGGCTATTTTCAGGAACTTGGCAACAAATTATGTTTATTTTGAAGTTAAAGATGATAGTAGTTTACAACATGGCCCGTTATCCAGAGAAAATTCATTTTCAATCGGAGAGTGGACAAACATAGTGATTACATACAAGTTTAACACTGGCGGAAGCGACATTATGAGGGTATATAGAAATGGAGTAATTGTGCCAAATGGAGATTGGTCAGGCATGAATATACCATTTAATCCTTCAGATACATCTTTCACAGTAGGAGATGTCGGTTGGTATGAAAGAGCAGACGCATACATAGACGAGCTTAAAATATACGATTACATGATATCAAGCGCGCAGATAATACAGGACTATAACGAGATGATCAACTATACTCCTCCAATTGTTCCTTCTGCAAAAAACCAAAGCACAGGGCCTGTACAAATAAACAGCTCAGGCTTGTTTGTCAACAACAAACCCTTTTTAATGAAGGGAGTTGGTTATCAGCCAATACCAATATGTGGAGATTATAGTTATGATTTCTTTTCTCATCCAGAGGTTTACAATAGAGATTTCAGTCTTTTAAGAGATATGAATACCAATACAATACGGACTTGGGGAAAAGTAACAAACGTAAACTTCCTCAACGCTGCATACAACAATGGAACTAATCCTATATATGTTGCTATGGGATTTTATATTCCATCAAGCAATGATAATCCAAGCATAGATTATGGAGATCCAGCAACAATAGAATCTTACAAAACTCAGTTTAAGGATTATGTTCATCAATTTAAGGATCATCCTGCTGTGCTTATGTGGGTTATTGGCAATGAAAATAATCTGTTCTATACAGGAGATATGGCTGAGTGGTATTCATTGGCAAATGAGTTAGCAAAAGTAGCTTATATCGAAGAGAATGATACGTATCATCCTGCTACAATTGTCAATGGTGATCTAGGCTATATTGGAAGCGCCGGAGCTAAAGCAGATGACGCTTCCTTAAATTATGTTGATTCTTGGGGAATAAATGCCTACAGAGGTTATTCTTTTGGCTCCTTTTTTGATGATTATGGTGTTATGACTCAAAAGCCATTATGGCTTTCTGAATATGGCATAGATGCTTTGAATAATACTGCTGGAGCTGAATATGAACATGCTCAATCAGAATGGGACTTAAATATGTGGAGAGAGATTGCAGCAAATTCAATGGGAGGTACAGTCATGGCCTATTCAGATGAATGGCAGAAGGATTGGAGCACTAATGATCCTTGCGTGCATACAACAAACTGCGCTTATTCTACTCCAAATCACCCAGATGGATGTTCAAATGAAGAATGGTATGGCATTATGAGGACTGTTGATAATGGAACTTCTCCAGACATAATGCAGCCACGACAAGCTTATTATGGCTTAAAAAATGCATTCAATAATTATACTGAATCATGCATCATTCCTCAAAATGGGATGAACATATTTGAAAACACGACTTTCTGTTCAGGGACTTACATACTACCAAATGGTTTAACAATTGCAGCAAATAACACCGTCTTAGATTGTAATAATGCTATTTTAAACGGAAACAGCTCTTCATCAGGTTCAGGAATAAGCATTAGCAGTAGGGCAGGGGTTACTATTAAGAATTGCAATCTAGTTAGCTTTTATCAGGGCATTAGCTTATCCCAAAGCTCCAATATCAATCTATTAAATAATACTGTAGCTAATAATAATGCTTACGGAATCTACTTATCATCGAGCTTCAACAATAATATATCAGGCAATAATGTATTTAATAGCAGCAATGGAATTAGTTTAAGCACAGGTTCTAGCAATACTATTTCTGGCAATACTGTAACTAATAACAGCCTTAGTGGAATCTATTTATCTTTTACTTCTAACAATAGTGTATTGAACAACAATGTTAAAGAAAACTCAGCGTGGGACATTAACGTTTATCCATCTTCAGCTTTAGACTGCAATAATCTGATTGAGAATAATAATATCTCTGGTGGCAGACCGCTAAAATACTTTAATTCTACGGTTTATTTAAAAGACGAGGTTCTCTCAGAACTGATTTTATGCAATGCAGACAATTCCAATATAACAAATATAACCATTATTGGCTCAAAAACATTAAAGAATAATGGGGTTCTTGTTGCAAAAACAGAGAACTCGTATTTTACAGCTATAAACTCTTCAGATAATTTTTATGGAATTCATTTGCATGTTTCCTCTAACAATACTCTGTCAGGAAATACTGTAAACAATAACAATGATGGAATCCATCTATTTTCGGGCTGCAGAAATAATACAATCTCAAATAATATTGCAAACAACAACGAAGGTGGGGGAATAAGCTCTTTTATCGGTTCTTACAACACCATGCTAAATAATATTGCAAATAACAACAAATATTATGGAATTGATTTTTTTGGGGGTTCTGGTAATACTTTATCTGGAAATATTATGAACAATAATTCATACGGAGTTTACATACATATCAGCTCTAACAATAATATTACTAAGAATAATTTCACAGGAAATGGTTTTGGAGCCCGGCTGGGAGGCATATCAGTTGCCCCGAGTTCATATAACAATTTCTGGAATAATAATTTCATCAATAACTCCATAAATGCTTATGAAAATGAAACTACATACAAAAATAACTGGAACTACAGCAATACAGGGAATTACTGGAGTGATTATCAATCAAATCCAGGCTTTCCTAATTATGAAATCAGTGGACCCGGAGATGGAGTAGACTATCATCCAACAGTTCCAATAATTTGCGTTGATAATGACGATGATGGCTATGGAAATCCAGCAAATGCAGCTTGCACATATCCAGAACTTGACTGTGATGATAACAATGCTAGTGTGCACCCCGCTACAGATGGGGCTGTTATTATTCAACATACAACTTTCTGTTCAGGGACTTATAATTTGCTTAATGGAATAACAATTGGCACTGATAATGTTGTGCTGGATTGTGGTAGTGCTGTTTTGAATGGGGATGGTTCTGGTCGCGGTATATATGCTAATAATAAATTCAATAATACAATAAAAAACTGCAACATACAAAATTTTTCTGAAGGTATTGTTTTGAATGCGAGCTCCTACACTACTATTTTCAAAAATAACCTGTCTGAAAATTACCTCGGCATTTCCTTAGCATATTATTATGACGGCAGTGTTCATGGATCTGATAATAATTTAGTTTTCAACAACAGCTTGCTTAGCAATGACTTTGGATTAAGCATAACCTACTCATTGAATAATACAATTTCTGGTAATCTTATATCAAATGGATTTTATGGTCTTATATTGCAAGAATCGTACGATAATAAAATACTTAACAATCACATTTCAGACTATGATTGGGGAGTTCGCATAACAAGCTCTCATAACAACACTTTCGCGTATAATCGCCTTTTAAACACAAGCGGTGTTGGCATTTGGGTACAATATTCCTCTTATAATGAGTATATCTACAATAACCTTACTCTTACTGATACTGGTTTCTTTTTCTATATGGGGGGTTCAGCCAGTGATAGGATAGAGTACAACAACATAAACAACACTGCTACTGCTCTGTCAAATTTTAAGGGAAACGAAAGCATGTCTGCAGAATACAACTGGTGGGGAACTAATGTACAAGAAGAGATAGGCAACAGGATTTATGATTATTATGATGATCCAGAATCAGGGATAGTTGATTTTTATCCTTGGTTGTGCTATCCATACCCTTCAAATGATACAACAAGCTGCAGATGTATTGATAACGATGTGGATGGCTATGGAAATCCAGCAAATGCAGCTTGCACATATCCAGAACTAGATTGCAATGATGGCAATCCAAATGTACATCCGGGTGCAACTGAGATTTGCAATGGAATAGATGATAATTGCGTTAATGGAATTGATGAAAATCCAGGAGCTGACGCTAGCTGTGTTGATGCTATTGGGTGTACTGCTGATGTTTGTGTAAGCGGCTCTTGCCAGCACAACCCCATTAATTCTTTATGCAACGATAGCCTTTGGTGCAATGGTGCAGAGATTTGTAATAGTGTTTTAGGTTGTCAAGCAGGAACTAATGTTGATTGTTCTGTTAATACTCTAGGTCCAATAGCAACGTGCTTAAATAACCCAGACAATAACCCATTAACTTGGGATTATTTTGCTGGTTTCACTTCTGGTTGTAATGAAGCTAGTGATAGCTGCACAACAGGAACTGTTGCATTAACCCATTCTTGTAGTATAACCAATTGCAGCGCAGAATGTGAAATAAATAATGACTGTGATGATGGGAATTCATCAACCAATGATTTCTGTTCAGGCTGCTCCTGCCATTTTGAAGTGCTTTCAGAAGAGGGCTTACTCTTTTATGAAAGCTTTGACAATTTGTCATCAATCATACTTAACAATGGTGCAGTAAATGGCACAGTTAATGGGACAGCAACTTTCTTCTATGGAATAAGAGATAAAGCATTCAATGGCACTTCTTCCTCTTTTGCTTCATATCCAATTGCAGATAACTTCCCTAGCTCAAATGGAACAATCGAGTTTTGGTTTAAGAAAAGAGTATCTCAGACCAGTAGCGGGTATTTTGATATTGGAAGGCTATCTGGTCTTCATGCAAACAGCATGGGAATATTTGGAGATGAGGGCACTAGCACAGGTATAATAACTGAGATAAGGAATAGTGCAGCAAACATGACTCAGATGTGGGACGGCACACCAGGAAAGTATAAATGGCATTACGTTGCCTTTACATGGGGCACTTCAGGCACTGATTGTTATACAGGCAGAACTTACATTGATGGATCAGCAGGATCCAATAGCCAATTCTGTTCATTCTATCCTGATATAACCAAGTATATGTGGATTGGAAGGAACTATTATTATGGTTATGGAGATAGTTATGTTGACGAATTCAAGATTTACAATTATGCAAAGAACATCACAGATATAACAACTGAATATCAGGAAACATTAGTACAAAACGTTCCTATTATAATTGATTACTCCCCAGCATCGAATATCTCTTTTGTAGATGTTGGTGCTACTCAGGAATTCTCAATTGATTCCTTTTCTCCAAGGGGCTTAGACCTTAACATAACATGGTTTGTTGAAGGCATTCCTGTGAAAAGTGAAATTGGAACATCATCAACATTAAGTTATACAATCAATCATCAAGGTACAGATAGGATAACTGTTGTTGTAACTGATGTTAATGGTTTTTTCAGCTCAAAGGAATGGTTCTTAGTTGGTGTTGATGATACTAGCGATTGTGTTGTGCCTGTCAATGGTATGATAATAACTGAAAATGCTACACTTTGCCCAGGAAAATATTACCTTCCAGACGGTTTGAATACAGACGCTACTGATATTGTTGTTAATTGTGACAATACCCTAATTTATGGAACTAAATCAGGAACAGCTATAAAGGTCTATCACCCTTATAACGAAATAACTAACTGTAGAATTGAGAATTACAATACCGGAATCCTTCTGAATAATAACTATGAACGAATAATTGCTAACACCTTTGTGAACAACTCATTAGATATAAGCACACATAAGGTAGATGATACAGGTACAAGTAATCATCTAATAAAAGGAAATACCCTAATAGGGAATAGCAACACAGGATTTACTGGTTGGCATAGCTATAATAACACAATCATAGACAACATATTAAGGGGCAGTTATTATACCGGGTTTTCTTTGTATGATACTACTTACAGTTTATTTATGAACAATAGCGTCTATGATTGCTCACAAGGATTCCGTATTTGGTGGTATTCTTATTATAACAACTACATAAACAACACAATTAAGCATTGCTCAACAGGATTCTATTTTGACCATTATTCAAGTAATGGCATATTTAAAGGTAACAATGTATCTGGAGGCTCTACAGGATTTTCTCATTCTTCAACTTATTATGGAGTTACCTACAACAATGTCTTTGATGCCAATGATATAAGGAACAATACATATGGTTTTAGTTTAGGCGCTTCTGTAAACTCAACCATCAAAAATAATTTTATAGTTAACAATCAATATGGCCTTACATTCCCAAGCTCTAAAAACAACACTGTTTATCATAATAACATCATCAATAATCTTCACCAAGTAGGTTTAACTGCAAACAACACATGGGATAATGGCATGGAAGGCAATTATTGGAGCGATTACGATCAGGAAATTGAAGATTGCTTTGATTTAAATGTTGACGGCATCTGCGATTCACCATACTACATCAACAACAGCAATGAGAGTGATAATTATCCTCTTACCCAGGAGAGCGGCTGGCTGCTAATAAACCATGCGCCTGTTCTTGAATATATTGCCGATATAACTGTAAACGAAACAAAAACTGTATCGATAACTGCAATAGCTGGTGATATTGATGAAGATGAATTAAGCTACTCTATAAATAACTCAAGGTTTGTGCAGAATGACAACGTATTTTCATGGCAGACTCAATCAGGAGATGCTGGAGAGTATCATGTGAATATAACTGTGAGTGATGGTGAATCAAGTGATAGCCAGGATTTAGTTATAACGGTTCTTGAATACACAATCCAAGCCTTAAATATTGACCTAGTATCAGGCTGGAACTTAATCTCAATACCGGCTGTTCTAGTAGATAACTCATTGCCATCTGCTTTATCTTCAATTGAAGGTAATTATAATATTGTGTTTGAATATGATGCTTCTGATGTTGGGCATGAATGGAAATCTTACACTCCTGAAAGGCCAGCATTCCTTAATACACTAACAGAGCTAAAACCTGAATTTGGATATTGGATAAAGATGGATAATAGCGATAGCCTAGAGATCAATGGAACTATTATGAACGGCGCCGTAGTTGATCTAGCCCAGGGATGGAATCTTATTGGTTACCCTTCTCTTGAAGAGGAAAATTTAACAATTGCATTTACTGATATTATGAGTAATCTAGAATTAGTCTTTGCCTGGAAAGAGGGCATATGGGAAAGTTATAGCACTGCAAGGCCTGGATTCTTGAACACTTTAACTACAATGAAGCCCGGATATGGATATTGGGTTAAGGTAAATCAAAATATGTCCTTGACAATACCTTGATGATAATTCTCAATAAACCGTAATTTTAGTACTCCACAATAGAAAACTATTTAATGAGGAATTGATTAACTCAATTAGGGGATGGCAAAGGCTAAATTTTTTGCGATAAATGTAGTTTTTTTCTTGGTGTTGTTAGGTATATTTGTATCTGCTATACCTCAGTTACCTGCACAATTTTATGGTTCAGCAACTATTAATGGAGCGCCTGCTGCTGATGGTTTAGTTGTGAATGCATTTATTGGAGGCGTTAACTATCCTCAAGATGGCATTGTCCAAGGTGGCGAATATGGCATTACTGTCGCATCGGATGATTTAGACACAGCTCAAAAAGAAGGCGGTCAAGAAGGAGATGTTATTGTGTTCAAAATCGATGGCAATGCTGCTGCAGAAACAGGAATTTGGCATAGTGGAGTACAAACTGATCTTGATCTAACTATCGGAACTAATTGTGAATGCACTTCATGGCAAGATGATGGCTGTGGTGAAGGAAGCTGCAGTGATAATCAGATGCGCCAAACAAGAGTGTGCCCTTCTGATTGCGGTTCTGAATCAAGGTGCGTTTCAGATCCAAGCTGCACTGCTGTTTGCGAATGCACTTCTGGCGCTTGCTGCGATGGATGTGATTATAGATCAACCAGCTACAAATGCCAGGAAGATGTGGCAACAGACTATGAGTGTATAGATGGAACTGGATGTGGCAATGATGTCTATGTAAGGCACCAGGATAAATATTGTTCTGGCTCTTCATCCAGCTGCAATGGTGCTTTGCAATGGGATAGTACTATCGTTTATGATGACTGTGCATCAACAGAAAAGTGCGCGAATGATGATTCAAGCTGTAATTCTGATTCAAGCTGTACTATTGCTTGCGAATGCGATTCTGGCGCTTGCTGCGATGGATGTGATTATAGGCCAAGCTCTTATGTTTGTAGTTCCCAGTATGAAACTGATTATGGCTGTCCTTGGGGAACAAATTGCGGAAATGATGTTGGCGTAAGATACAATCAAAGATACTGCTCTGGCACTAGCTCTTCATGTTCTGGCACAATATCAGATTGGACTAGCTGGTCAACAGCTGATTATTGCGCATCAACAGAAAAATGTGTTGATGATGAACTAACCTGCAATTATTATTCAACGTGTGACCAATTAGGCATAAATATTACTGAGGTGATAGATTGCAATTCTGATTTAGATTGCGGAACAGACAGCTATTTTGGCCAAGAATACTGCACAGATGGAAACACCTATAGGTACTATAGAGACTACAAATGCACAAATCCGGGAACAGCCCAGTCAAATTGCTCTAATTCAGATTCCTCAATCAAAACAAGGGATGGTTGCGACCAATCAGACAGCTCAAAAATGAGGATTTCTGATGTCGAGGTTGAAGTTGATGGAAAAAGGCAAAGTGTTAATGATGGCGATAAGATAAGAAGAGAGGCAAAGCCAGGCTCAAAAATAAAGTTTAATGTTGAGGTTGAAAATTTATTCACAAAAGAAGAAGGCATTGATTTAAAGGATGTTAGTTTTACTGCTACCATAGAAGGGATTGATGATGGAGACGATTTAGATGACAATGCGGATATGGGAGATATAAACCCAGAAAGGAAGAAAAGCAAGCCTGTTGAATTTAAAGTGCCGTTAGAAGTTGAAGAGGATGAATTTGATGTCGTAATCAATGTAGAAGGAAAGGATAAAAATGGGGATAAGCATGAAAATGTATGGGGTTTAATTTTAGAGGTTAAAAAAGAAAAACATAAAATAAAGATAACTGAAGCTGCTATTGACCCAGAAGAGATTGAATGCGGCAGCAGTTCTAACCTGTATCTTGAAATCCTCAATTTAGGCTCTTCAGATGAAGAAAACATGATATGCAGGATTGAAAATAAATTGATTAATATATCGTTAAAGGACGCTTTTAACCTTGATGCTGATGCAAAATTCACTAAATCGCATATTTTGATCGCGCCCAAAAAAATTAAGCCAGACATATATCCTATTTCAATAAAGGTTTACAATGAAGATAATTTATTAATGGATAATAAAGAATTACAGTTGAATATAGATTGCCCAGAAGAGGTTAAAAAGGCCGCAGAAGTTGATAATAAAACAAAAAAGATTAAAGAGATTAAAGCTACTCCAGCAGCTGCATCAAATCCTGAAGAGAAGGGCATTATTATATTTTTTAGGAGCATTTTAGATCTTATCAGAAAATTTTGATTATAACTTATTTCTAAAACTACCATTTAATAGTAACATTTATATACTACTATCAGATAACAATAACATTTAGGGGGATTATTTTATGCAGAAGATTTTCGCTTTCATAATTAGTGCTATCTTTTTGATCATATTTTCATCTATAGTATCTGCTATACCCCTAATACCTTCAGATTTTTGGGGTACAGCAACTATAAATGGGTATCCTGCTCCTGATGGATTAGGTGTAAGAGCTTTTATCAATGGAGTTAATTACCCTAATGATGGATTTACGTGGGGTGGATTTTATTTTATAGATGTGATAGGAGATGATCCAGACACGCCTGAGAAAGAGGGTGGCATTGAAGGAGATAACATTGTGTTTATTGTTGATGGCCATGAAGCCGCAGAAACAGGCGTATGGCATTCTGGATTGTCTACTGTGCTTGATTTGACTATAATTTATGTTCCTGATTGTATTGATGATGATATGGACGGCTATGGATATCCGGCTAGCCTGCTTTGCACTTATCCAGAATCAGATTGTGATGATAGCAATCCAAACGTGAATCCAGGCGAGATCGAGATTTGCAATGGAATAGACGATAATTGCGTTAATGGGGTTGATGAAGGAGGAGATGCTCTTTGCAGTAATGAGGTATTTTGTGATGGTACAGAAACTTGCAATGGTTTAGCTGGTTGCCAACAAGGAACTGCTGTTGACTGCAGCGATTCCATGTTCTGCACAGTTAATGAAAGATGCGATGAGAGTATAGATGGCTGCGCTTCAGATCCTCGTGACTGCTCTGCTAATAATATGGCTCCAATTGAGACATGCTTTAACAGCCCGGATGACGGCAATATCTTTACCTGGGATTTTAGGAGTGAATTTATTTCTGCATGCAATGAACCAACTGGCTCGTGCACAACAGGAGACCCAGCAATAACTCATAGCTGCGATATTGCGCAATGCAGCGCAGAATGCGAGATAAATGATGACTGCCCTCCAACAGAATGCGACAATTTGGATGGGTGTGTTGGCAACGACTATTATGATTATACAGATATTCCAAATAATTGCTTATCTGGCTGCAGTTGCGAGCAAAATGCTTGTGGGGCTCTAATAATAAGTTATGATGATCCGAGATGCACTGAATGCCAGACAGATGATGAATGCAATAATTGGGATAATGATTATTGTAATGGAGATATGATAATACATGATGAAGGAAGATGTGTTAGCTATGCTTGTCAAGCAGAAACTACAACTGTTGAGGATTGTAATGATATGAATAATAATTACTGCGATGGAACTGAGATAAAAAATGATGATTACACATGCGGTGCTGCAAGCTGTGTTTTAGACCAAACAATTGTTGTAGATGATTGCAATAATGGAATCTATTGTGATGGTCAAGAGACTTGCCAAAGTGCAGCTTGTACAGCTGGAATTGAAGTGGATTGTTCTGGTTTGGATGACCAATGTAATATAGGCGTTTGCAATGAGGATATAGATAATTGTGAAAAACAAACTGCTAACGAAGGATTAAGTTGTAATGATGGCTTATTCTGTAATATGGGCGAGACATGCTATTCAGGAATATGCACTGGCGGCTCTGGCAGAGATTGTTCTGACAGCATATCTTGTACCCTAGACAGCTGTAATGAAGCTGATGGCAGATGTGATAATAGCCCTCAGGATAGTGTGTGTAATGATGGGTTATTCTGTAATGGGCAAGAGTATTGTGGTGCTGTAAATGGCTGTCAAGCAGGAACTGCTGTTGATTGCAGCGATTCTATGTTCTGCACAGTGAATGAGATGTGCGATGAAAATGCAGATAGCTGCATTTCAGAAAGCCGTGATTGCTCTGCTAATAATGTAGCTCCGATTGAGACCTGCTTTAATAGCCCGGACAGTAATCCATTAACTTTTGATTATTTTGCTGGTTTTGTTTCGAGCTGTGATGATGGAATTGATAGCTGCACTGCTGGAAGCATAGGATTAACACATACATGCGATAGCGCAAGATGTAATGCTGAATGTGAAAATGATGATAGCTGTGATGACAACAATCCTTTAACAGCAGATAGCTGTGATGAATGCTTATGTGAGAATGAGCTGCAAGGCGAATGCATGAGTGATGAGGATTGCGGAACTGATTATTTTTTAGATGAGATTTACTGCAGTAAAGATAGCATATATGATTACTATGTCAGCTACAGCTGCCAGAATCCGGCAACAACCAGCGCCAATTGTGTAAGCAGCACTAATCCTAAACTAAAAGAAAAATGCAGATATGGCTGCTCTGATGGAAAATGCAAGGAAAAGCCAATAACTAATAAAGATCTATATGTTGGTGATCTAAGGCTTGATTTTGATGGAGAATTACAATTAAGCATGAGTTTTGAGAACAAAGGCGAGCAGGATCTAGATGACTTAAAAATTTCTGTACTGGTGTATGATCTTGGGTTATATTACGCCTTCGGAGATTTTGACATTAAGGAAGGGGAGAAAGCCACTAAAACAAAGACAATAGAGCTGCCATTCATTGAAAAAGGGGTTTATGATGCCAGGATTGTTATTTCTAATGATAAGATAAGAAGGGTCATACATAGGGAACTTGTAATTGAATGAGATTATCACCCATTTTCCCAAAAAACAAAACAAAAGCTTTATATAGGAGTTAGTAGATAGATTAACTTAATATATATTTGAATATAATTAAAAAACATCAACAAAGAGGTGAACTATATGTATAAAAAAGCACAAGCTGCTATGGAATTCTTGATGACTTATGGCTGGGCAATCCTAGTCGTTTTAGTCGCAATTGGAGCATTGGCGTATTTTGGTGTATTGAACCCAAGTAGATTCTTGCCAGAGAGCTGTACAGTCGGCCCTGGAATAAGCTGTGATGATTTTAAGATAGTTACAGATGGTTCAGGCACATTGGTATTAAGAAATGGCATGGGCAAAGAGCTTGATGCAGTAACAGTAAGCTTAGAGGCTGTAGCTGGTGGAGCAGCATGCACTGCTGCAGATAATTGGGGCTCAGGAGACACAATAACATGCACTTGGGCAATTGGTGATTTAACTCCAGGCTCAGCAAGCGGCAGATACTCGCAGGATTTAATTGTTGCTTATACAGAATCAGGGAGTACTGTTACACATTCAAAAACAGGAACCCTAACAACTAAATACGAATAAATCATTTTTTCTTTTTTTTACTTAATTTCTTAAATTTTTTTCTGATAGTGAGATATAACAAAAACTTTTTATATTCTAAATGATAAATACAAAATTATGCAAAAAAAGAGGTATTTAGCGCTATTTTTGTTATTTGCAATTCCATATGTATATGGCCTATGTGAAGAGCGTGCTGTTGAAGGGTGGGTTAACTCAACCAGCAATATTACTGCAAAGGATAACCGGTCTTTTAATATCATAATTGCATCTGATGCAGCTAGGATATTGGCTAATCTACCAACTGGAAACAGCGTAACTGTTAAAAATGGCGAATGTGAGATTCTTGATTTCTATGATATATGCTTTGCAGGAGTAAATGCCTCATATCACGATTATGAGGAAGATAGGGATTATTATAAAGCTAAGGTTGTGATTTATGACCTTCCTGCCTGCATAAACCTATCAAGAACAATAGACAGGACTGATTTATTGATTAATGAAGGGGCTAATGTAAATGTGGTAATTTTTAATTCGGGAGAAAGAGAGGCTACTGATGTGATGATAACAGACAGGTTTCCATCTCCATTTGTAATAACTGCTGTTTCTGGCTGTGAGATAGAAAGAGATAAGGTTATTTGGCGTGGTTCTTTAGACAGGTATGGAGAGAAGAAATGCTCTTATACAGTAAAACCTGCTGCCA
The DNA here is from genome assembly GCA_964550945.1 of uncultured Methanosarcinales archaeon. Lineage (GTDB taxonomy): Archaea > Nanobdellota > Nanobdellia > Woesearchaeales > CAZKBD01 > CAZKBD01. Next base: position 9,790 of record CAZKBD010000009.1, on the reverse strand, counting down.
AAACAAACTACACCTCAAAATTGAACTTAAGCTATTATAATGGCAAGAAAACAAAATATATGTATTCAGACTCGCAGAGTTTCAAAATCCCTGATTATGAATTAAAGATAGCGGCTAATTTAAGCGCACAGAGAGCCAGTGTAAATGATCAGCTAACCTTCTATATAAAGATACAGAACAATCATAGCAGCTATCCTATCAGGATCGAGAATTTTTATATTGATATTCCCATTGGCCTGAAAATAATGAATGTTCCGGTATTGCTAGAGCGGGAATACAATAAGTTTAGATGGCAAAAGACTCTAGAACCTTCAGCAGAAGTTGAGTCCACCATAGAATTAAAGGTTGAGGAAGAGGAGTATTATGCGATAAAGATCCATGCAGAATTCCTTACAAACAATGTAAGAAAGAGTTTTGACAAGCTCTTAAAGATTAATGAGCCTTTAGTGCCAGAGGATATAACCATTCCTATAGAGGAAGATATCCCTATTGAGGCAAATGAAAGTGCTGTTATAAACCAGAGCGTGGTGGACCTAATTAACGTAACAAACTCAAGTGAGGTTGTTATTGAAAATTTATCAACAACGCCTACTGGAGCAACTAACAACCAAACAGTTATCTTAGAAAAAAAGGAATCACTATTTAAGAAGATTTATGATAAAGTATTTAAAAATCCAATATTTATAGCGGTTGATGCTGTTCTTATTGCTTTAATTGTTATGATTCTGATTAACCTAAAAAAAGGCAAAGAAAAATAGAATAAATTTTTAAATTAGAGAATATTAATTATCAAAGGGGGTGAAGAATAAATATAAAGTTACATTGTATGTGCAAGAGTGATTTTAAGTAAGTAATAATAAAAAAATGATTGTGTTATAACCATTAAAAGTTTAAAGTCAAAATATAAAATTTAATTTTAAAATAAAAACAATTACCTGTAATTTTAAAATCAATGGTGGATTATTAACCAATAAGATATAAAAATCAATAATAAAAATAATAAATTATTACCAGCTACTATCCAAGGTGGCACATACTTTAGGTAAGAGTAGATATAGGATAGACAGACTAATAAAATAACTACAATTAAAATGCCAAGAAAGCCTATTGTTGCCGGAATGTTCTATGAATCTGGTTTTGATGAATTAGACAAGCAGATAAATGGGTGCTTTGAATCGAAATTCGGGCCTGGAGCACTGCCTGTCAAGAAAAGGGAGAAAAGCATATTTGGAATTATAGCTCCGCATGCCGGCTATCAATTCTCTGGGCCTGGAGCTGCCTGGGCTTATAAAGAGATTGCAGAGAGCAAGTTTGCAGATGTTTATGTTATTCTTGGCTTGTCACATTCTGGCTACAGAAGCTGTGTATCTTTAGAAGACTGGGAAACGCCGTTTGGCATGGTTACAGTGGATAAGGAGTTTAATAGAGTGTTAATGGCAAATTCCGGGTTAAAGCAAAATGAAAGCGCTAACAGCCAGGAGCATTCAATTGAAGTTCAGCTGCCATTCTTGCAGTTTGCCAACAGGGATAACTTAAATAGGCTGAAGATAGCGCCTGTTATTGTTTCTGGCGATGTGGATTATGCAGAAATTGCCAAAGCTATTGCAAAAACAATTGAGCAAACAAGGAGCAAAGCGATAATAATTGCATCATCTGATTTTACGCATTTTGGGCTTAATTACGGGTATTTTCCCTTCTCAGACAATATAAAAGAGGGCATGTATGCTCTTGACAAAAAGGCAATAGATTGCATCAAAAAGCTGGATTCTAAAAAGTTCTTATATTATATAGAGAAGACAGGAGCAACAATATGCGGAAAAATCCCGATTGCTACATTAATAGAAACAACAAAGCTTCTAGGAGCAAAGAGTGCCAGTTTGCTGCATTATTACACTTCTGGAGATGTGATTAATGATTATAATTCTGCTGTTGGCTATGCTGCGATTGTGATAGAATAAATGGTTATTATAGAAAAAGTAATAAAATTCTATATTATCCCATTACCGCTAAATAGTTTACTCGCCGCATTAAAGTCAGTATATATCCAATATCCAGTGTATGGGTTTAATGTCAAGTTACCATAATTCAGAGCTACACTATCTGCTCTCTGGTGTTTTGCCGCGCTTTGAGCTGTGTCAATTCCTGTGTACACATAGCTTACTTGTGAGCCTGATCCTAAATCGCTCAAGTATAAAGTGGCGTTGCTCCATGTGAATTGGTTAACTGCAACCAATGCCCATCCTTGTGTTAAACTTACTGAGGGTGGTGGCAGTCCGCACTCTGCTACTTTCATAGTGTAAATTGGCAAGTCAAGAGCGCCATGCAATGTGCATTTATATCCTCTTATTGGCAGGAAGTTTGCGCTTGAAACTGCATTGCCCCATGCTCCTGCTGTGTATGCTGAACAAGCAGATGTTACTGTGCTTAGGTATCTGTTTATTTCAACAGAATCTGCGCATGCTGGTATAGAGAGTGTTTTTGATACATTACCTGTAAACTCAATCATGGCATCTGCAATATCAACTGCTGATGTATTTGTTAACGCGGGGTTTCCTGCAACATCGGTTAAGCTCCCACCGTTCCACAATGTTGCGTTGTTTATATCTATTCCTGAGCTATTTCCTATTCCAAGCAATGAGCTATTGTATCTTCCCCTTATTGTTAGATTTGTAGCGCTTGAAAATGTGATATTCAGTTTCCATAAATCTGTTGCATCCCTTGCTATTGCATCAGTTGAGATATTAACGCCATCTCCTTGCACAGTTAGGTTAAATGTGCTGTTGGTTGCGGCATCCTCTGTAATATTCTCATTAAACACTAATACTAAAGTAGACTCTACTAAATCCCTATTTGCTCCACTTGCAGTTAATGCGGTGACCCTTGCTAAGTTATATGTGTTTGTTGAAGAATCTTTTGTCCTGTTGTCAACTAAGTAAGCCCAGAGTAGTTTTGGTGCTACAGTATCTATCGTAAATGTAAACCTTGCTTCAGTATTCATTGTATTGCTTTGGTTGTCTTTTGCGCCAGCAAGGATTACCGCAGCCACACCATTAGCAGTGCTATTTTGTATTGTAAATGTTCCATTCCATATTGTAGCATTAAACCATGTTCCGTTAACTAAACTTGCTGATCCAGTGGCTGGCGTATACGTAAAGGTTACATTTATGCTTATGTTCATTGTTTCATTGAATATAACATTAAAATCGTGTCTTCTTCCGTTCAATGTTACATTGCTTATATTAAGTGTTTTAACTCCTGGTCCGCCATAATCAACTACATAGCCCTGAAATTGAGGGCCTACCCCGGAGAAATGGGGTATAGTCAGCCACATAATATCTGTAGTTGTATTAACAAAACATTGTTGTGAGGCATCAGTTTTGCTGCAGGTTTTTCCAGTAAACCAATTGTCATCAAAATCAGTGTAGTCTGTATAGTTTGTTTTAAGCCCGGCTGTTCCGTTAGTATCAACATCCCATATTAAATTCCAATTAGGATCATACAATTTTTTAATTGTTGTGATAAAATCTCTTCTTTCATCATAATTACTTGAGTTATATGGGATACCTATAAGAACACTATCATATATCTCAGGCCCTTTGCTTCCAAATCGCCATGCTTCTTCTAAAGTTGAGCCATTAGTCGCAGAGCTGGATGCATTATCATCAAAAGCAGCGTCTGGGGGCCCTGAAGCAATCATGTCTACATTTTTATAATGAACAGTTATATCGCCTTTTTTAATCCTTAAGCTTATTTTCCCTCCTGAAATAACAGCATTCAATGGCTTAAAGTCATCTTCACCCTCTTCATCTGATGAAGCTGCAAAGTCGCAGCTGGTTGGCGGGCTAGGAACATCGCATTCTGCTGAACTTTTCATCATTTTCATTTCAATGTCGCCAAAATCCTCATCAACTCCGCCAGGATTAAATGCAGTTAAATTTATATTTATATGTGGAACATTAAGCTGCGCAGCTGTATAGGATAATTTCAATGGCGCATAGCTCTGCGTGAACATATTCAACTTTTTGACGCTATAATTAAGAAGAGGTAGTGTGAATCTGCCTAAACCTCCCTGGGCTACATCAACCATCCAGGTAAAATCAGGAAATCTAGAGTCTAATTTAGAATAAGCAAGTTGTATTTCTAAATGGCCTGTTGCTGTTGTTAGATCGCTGCCTGTGCTGTTCACAAAAGCAAACAATGTTTGTGCAGAAGTAATATTTATTTGATTCCCAAATTCCTGAGTAGCGATAGCTCTTTGTATGCTGCTATTAGTTGCATTTCCAAACAACAAGTACAAAGTAAAATTAAATCCAGTAACATCTGCTCCAATTGTTGGAGAAATATTCCTAAAGCCTCCAAAATATTGGTTGCCTACTTTTGCCACGACAAACATTAAAACTTGGGAGGACATTGTTGTGCCTTGCAAAGATATATTATACCAGCCGCTTGTGGTATTATAAAAATCCCCCAGCCCAGCCCATTCACTCATATTATTAGGCATTGCGTTGCCGCTAAATACCATATTTCCTGGTTCTAAGAGGTAATTTACTATATTCAATTCAGTAAAATTACCAGATGTTCCATTAGATAGATTAACATATCCATACACCCTTATTGGAGAGGTTGTTGTATTAAACGTGATATTAATATGTTTTACGCCAGTATAAGATGGCAGGTTATTTAGGTTATAATATATAGGCATAGCTTGTTGCGGAAATATCTCAATAGAATAATTCCTGTCAGCTGGGACATAAATTGTTTTGTTATAAACAGGAGTTTGCCAGTTTGATTCAATATCAAAACCAACTTTTGTGTCTTTCACCATATAAGTAAAGTTAACTGCATACATTCCACCAGATGCATTAGTTGCATTTATAGATATTGTAGCTGCTTCCTTAAGATAAAAATTAATTGCGCTTAGATTTAGCATAGAAACAATTTCTTGATAAGGGAAGGGAGGTAATGTTCCTCCAACATAGTTTACAACATTAGCTGACACATAATGCCTTGGTATAAACTTAACCATTTTACCAGTAAGCACTGAATCATCAATAGTTATTGACCAGTTTCCATTCGCGCCGCTTATATTTGAGTAAGACGCAGTTGAGCCCCAAGGATTTTCCTGCCAAATCTCAATTGTAACGTTTGTGTTGGGCAATGCTCCTTCTGTTACATTATAAGTATATCCAGTGAATACGACATTGGCTGCAAGAACATAATCAGAACTAGCCAGAAACATAAAAAAAAGAGTAAATAGTATGCTACTTTTAAAAATGAATTTATTTATTTGAATTTTCCACCTCTTTTTATTATTTATTATATAAAAACAACTAAATTTGAGTGCAGCCATTATTTATTTCTTCACTGTTTTCCCAGTAACCAAATTGTTCAGATAACTCTCACAAGTGCAAGTGCACTCTACTTTGCCATTAGCTTCCATTCCAGAAGAAGTCACAACATCATAGCCTTGCTTTATGCAATCGTTATAGCAGTATTTCTCGCAATCCTCTGCCTGAGCGCAGTTATCGCAATAAGTGGCTGCAGCAGTTACTCCCCCTCTAAATGCGGAGAACATAACAAAAGCAAATAGAATCAAAGCAATTATTCCCAAAATAAGGTTTTTCTTATCCATAAAATCACCCTAAATGCTTAAATTTATAGGTCTCTATCACTCTTTTTTCTTCCTTGAAACCCCATAGTAAATTCCTAAGCCAACTAAAACAATCAAGATCATTATAGTGAGCCCAATTACAACTTGCGCTGTCACAATTCTTGGCTTTTCTGCTGGCGGTGGTGGAGGTGGTGGGGCTATTATTTCTTCTTTGACAGGTTTTATAGTTATTGTAGCCTCTTTTTTATCCGAAGAAATACTCTCCAACTTTGTAGAGATATCATTTACTCCATCTTTACCTAAATCAGTCTCAATAGTTTGAGCTAAACGAACTAAAACGCTTATTGGATCTGAACTCCATACACCTTCAATATAATCATCGCCTATGTTATCCAACTTAAATTCGTGTTTTATGCCTTTGATATTAATTTTTGAGATATCACCAACTCCCATAATAACTGTACCACCTTCATCTGCAAGAATATTTTCTTTTATTTTTGACACTACTGCTGCTGGTGCTGCAGCTCCTCCGCCTCCTCCGCCTCCACCTGTAGGCCCTCCGCTTGCTGTTCCTGGTCCGGGAGGGTTATATCCTCCGATTTCAGTTGCAGTGCATGCTAAATTCTTTTCCTCTAACTTGCCTGCTGTAAATGTCGCAGTTCCGCAAGTTACATCTGAGAATTGGAGAACAGTAGCTGAAAATGAAATCGTCTGTGTAGAACTATAACAATCTTCATCAGTGCCGCATCCTGTAACTGCTAGTTTAGAACCACTGCCAGAAGCTCCATATTGGCTTGCTGGAGTAACTGTTATACTCCCTTTTTCCACTCCACCGATTGTAGCAGTGATTGTAGAGCCTGCGGCCATAGACCTACTATTTATGGTAACAATTCCATAAAACCAATGAGGATCCTGCACAGGCGATGAAACTGCAGCTGCAAAATTAATCAATGATATCAGAACAATTACAACAATAACTAATTTTTTGATTGTCATTAACTTTCCCCCTCCAAAATGTAAAATAAAAATAAAAAAATGGTTTATATTATACCATTACCTGTAAATGTCTTGCTTGACTGGTCAAAGTTGGTAAATATCCAATATCCAGTGTATGGGTTTAATGTCAAGTTACCATAATTCAGAGCTACACTATCTGCTCTCTGGTGTTTTGCCGCGCTTTGAGCTGTGTCAATTCCTGTGTACACATAGCTTACTTGTGAGCCTGATCCTAAATCGCTCAAGTATAAAGTGGCGTTGCTCCATGTGAATTGGTTAACTGCAACCAATGCCCATCCTTGTGTTAAACTTACTGAGGGTGGTGGCAGTCCGCACTCTGCTACTTTCATAGTGTAAATTGGCAAGTCAAGAGCGCCATGCAATGTGCATTTATATCCTCTTATTGGCAGGAAGTTTGCGCTTGAAACTGCATTGCCCCATGCTCCTGCTGTGTATGCTGAACAAGCAGATGTTACTGTGCTTAGGTATCTGTTTATTTCAACAGAATCTGCGCATGCTGGTATAGAGAGTGTTTTTGATACATTACCTGTAAACTCAATCATGGCATCTGCAATATCAACTGCTGATGTATTTGTTAACGCGGGGTTTCCTGCAACATCGGTTAAGCTCCCACCGTTCCACAATGTTGCGTTGTTTATATCTATTCCTGAGCTATTTCCTATTCCAAGCAATGAGCTATTGTATCTTCCCCTTATTGTTAGATTTGTAGCGCTTGAAAATGTGATATTCAGTTTCCATAAATCTGTTGCATCCCTTGCTATTGCATCAGTTGAGATATTAACGCCATCTCCTTGCACAGTTAGGTTAAATGTGCTGTTGGTTGCGGCATCCTCTGTAATATTCTCATTAAACACTAATACTAAAGTAGACTCTACTAAATCCCTATTTGCTCCACTTGCAGTTAATGCGGTGACCCTTGCTAAGTTATATGTGTTTGTAGAAGAATCTTTTGTTCTGTTGTCAACTAAGTAAGCCCAGAGTAGTTTTGGGCCTGTTGAATCAAACCTAAATGCGAATCTTGATGTTGATGCCAATGTCTGATTATAGTCGTCTTTTGCTCCACCGATGGTCATTGTTCTCAATCCATCTGCACTCGAATCATTCGATGGAGTGAAGTTGAATTGCCATAAGCTTTGATTAGTAACTACTGTGGTAAATAATATGTATGAAGTTGAGCCAATCGAAAAGTTGATAGAAACATTTGCCTCTGGATTCATTTCTTCGCTGAAGTCTACTGTGCCTGTTATCTCCCTTGCATTTAGGGTTGCATTTGATATGTTTAGCGTAACAATTGTTGGAGCAGTAGTATCTAACGTCCATGTTGTAACAGCTGTTCCTGAAGAGTTAACAATCCTACTGATAGTATTGTTAGTCAAATCAGTCATAAATATGCTGCCGCTATCGGAGCCATTCATTACAGATAGATAAAGTGTTGATGCTCCATTTCTCCTATACCAAGTGGAAATATTCCTTGTTTCATTATTTTGCATTGTGAAATTTATTGACTTATTGCCCAAACTTCCAATTTTAGATACTTCACTTGTAGTTAAGACAATAGACGTGACATTTATCCCGGTTTCTGTCCGATTCATGTTTTGGAAATAAGATATAAGTATACTTGAATTACCAAAGCTTGTCACATTCATTCTTTCACTAAAGTTAATTTGAAGAACATTTGTGTTCGCATTGAAGAACCAGCCTGTTACTGTTGGAGCAGTTGTGTCTCTTGTATAAGTGGTTAGCCAGTGGTTTGTGTATGGAATTACAAAATTGCCTGATTTATCCTTAACTGCTGTCATATTTAACGTCAAATTCAAACTAGTCGCAGGAGCAAGATTATCTCTAGAATCGTCACTTAAAGTGATAGTAGAGGTGTTACCTGATGTTGAATTTGTAGTTGCAACCAATGCTACATTTGCACCCTTGGCATTAGCACCTGATGTGCTATTAAATCTGATTGCTGTGATGTTTAACCATGCTGTATCAATATCCTCGCTAAACTGGACCACCACTTCCTTGGTAACATGGCTATAAGTAACGATATTTCCTATTTGAGGGGGCACTTTATCAGCAGCTGTTGCTGAGGATCCGTTTGCAAGTTGGTTTCCAGCAAAATCAATCAAGGGGTCATCTGCTCCAGCCGCTGCTTTTAGTTGGTATGCAACAACTGGTGTTGCATTGTAAACCTTCAGTGTGTTTAACTTGAGTCCATTATCAACGGTAAGGTTTATTACAGATTTACTTCCTGACGATATTGTGATATTAGCACTTGTGATATTAAAAGTCACACCAGCATAAGTCACATTAAATAGATTAAAGTACACGTCACTACCACTGCTGCCATTAAGAGTTTCGCTCATAAACGCATAGATGTAGTTGTTATCGCCTGCACCTACTCCCTGTGGCCCAGGACCAAATGTTGCATTCACAAAAGTTGGTGCTGTCGTATCTGCAACGATATTGTTCGTTAAGTTATAGCCTCCTGGAGCTAATCCTTTAGTTTCTATCCTTATCTCCTTAGCACCATCGCTGCCAGAAGAAACAGTAACGTTAAATGAGAATATTTTGTAAGTAAGAGAACCGTTAGCGATTAGCCCATCTGGAGCAGTAGCTGACCAGATTAATTTATTGGTGGTATTCGAAAATGAAGCTTCTGCTGCAGTAGAGTCTGTATCATTTGATCCTGCCACAAAGGTAACTCCGCTAGGAAGAGTGACGTTAACATCGGTTATGTTCACACTTAAATCAGTATTGTTTAGGTATAATTCGAGGTTATAAATAGCTGATTTGAGGTAATAGCTTCCCCCGGAATAATTCTGAAGTACAATCTTAGGACCTGTAAAATATTGGTAGACCGTCACATTAGAAACACTAAGATTGGTGGGAAACGCACTTACACCCACGCACATTGCAAACAAAAACACCAAACTAACTAGTATTAACACCATCTTTTTTGTATTCATTTTCTAAAACCTCCCTCTTTTAAATGAAAATTAATATTATAGAGGACAAATAATCCCCCCCTCTTATTCTGATAGCAGAGTATAAACTCTGTTTAGATGAATATTTCTGGGCATATATTTAAATCTTTCGATTTTACCTTTTTATGTTCAATTTGATAATTAGTTTACACATTTAATAATCAGCCAAAATTCCCTGCTT
>CAZKBD010000008.1:21475-36784 GCA_964550945.1 uncultured Methanosarcinales archaeon | reverse complement strand
GTAACCCAATGATGCCCAGTTATACTAGTGAGAAATGTTTTGAAAGATTTTGACAGCTCTCCCAAAATTGTAAGCATAACTATCAAACAGATTGTTAAAATTGTGGAATAATTTAGTGATTTAATATTAAACTTCATCTTATCCACCCCCTCTGGCACCAGTTGAAATTAGATAACCCATTCCAGCTATTGCTAATCCTATTAAAATAATCAATGCACTTAATATCAATACTGATGATTTTGCTTTATGATTTTTAAGCAGATCGGGATAACTAAAGATAATTCCCATTGTAAGAATTGCCAAAAAAGGCAAAAACAGAAAGACATGCTCCTTCGTCTCCATAATAACACTGTGTACCCATGGAGTTGAGCCTTGGTTTATTAGTGGTTTAACATCAGGGCCATAATAATTTACATAGTAATATCCTCCTGCAATCCAAGAGATAAATATCAAAATTGTTCCCATGTATGCAAAAATCTGTATTCTTTTGATTGTTTTTTCTGTAGGACTTAACAATTCTACAAATACCAGCAAAAATGCAAATATTGATAGTATGCCTGTTACGGCATGCACTGTGACTAATGAATTAACCATTTTAATTCTCCTTACACCCACCCATAGGGGATATTGGATTTATACACCCTATATGAAAAAAGTGCAGCCAAGACTAACAAAACAACATTTATTAACAATGATAACGGCTTGCTAATTTGAACTGCAAAGATAATGATTATTAGCAGGATAAAAAGGCATGTTGCTGCAAATTTTTTCCTCTTTAACCTCAAACTATTTATTTTATTGGCAACTTTCTCATCATTCCCATTTTTCAGTAATGCGAAAAGAGCGTCTATCTTCGGCTGAATGACAAATGCCACATAAGAAAGCAATACCATAAGAATAAACAAGCCTAAAAGCTTACATAGCATTAGTAAATTTGGCACCGATAATGTAAATCCAAAATCACCGCGAGACCAAAGATAAAAACCAGTAATAAGAGCAGTAATTTGGAATATATAACACCTTCCACTTTGCTTTTTTATTATACTTTCCATAAAATCATCAACCTTATCACCCACCACTGCACCAACTTTTGGCCTCTCATTTACAGTTATGAGTGCATAAAGAGGCCAAGCCATAAAGATCGCACTTATTATATGCAATAGCGTTATTAACCCAACAACCGGGTTTTTATCTGTTTTTGCAGACACTGTTAGAGAAAGAAATATTCCCATAAGCACTATTAAGATCAAATTTCTTTTCCAGCCTTCTATGAAGGTAATTTTCATTTTATACCTATTTTGATGATTTTTTTGCTATAAATAATCTAAACACATCAAATAACGCTAGATTTCTATCTTCTACAATTTTCATGCCTGATTTGATTATGTTTTGTTTAGTGTTTCTATTAATGTTTGCACCCATAATCAATCTTGTTAGCGGATTAATGACGTGTTCAATCAATGCTATTACTGGGTTTTTGCTTAACACATGTTCAATCATGATTAATCTACCTGTTGGTTTTAGAACTCTTCTTATTTCTTTTAAGCCTTTTATCGGGTTTGGAACCGAACAAAAAACACAACTTGTTACAACATAGTCAAATGAATTGTCTTTAAAATGAAGATTTTCAGCATCCATATGTTTTAGAGTAATATTTTTCGTATCCGTTTTAATCAATTTTTCTTTGGCTTTTTCTAACATCTTTTCTGAAAAATCAATTCCTATAACTTTAGCTTCTTTATCATAAAATTCAATGTTTTTTCCTGTCCCTATTCCTACATCCAGGATATTTCCTTTTAGCGGAGCGAAAAACTTTTTTCTCCATTTAATAAACCATAACTTCTCAGCAAATTTACTATGTAGATCATAGAATCCTGCCAGACGATTATACTTCTCTTTGCTTGTGTTCACTTTAAAAGCTCTTTTCTCATCTCTTCATATTGCTTTTTCGTGATTTCACCAGAGGCGTATCTCTTCTTTAGGATTGTTAGTGAATCCTCGCTTTCTTTCTTATTTGATTGGCTTGCATTAACCAGAGTGACTATCAGCCAGACAATAAGCCCCAAGAAAAGCAGCATAAAAATAAATCCAAAGCCCATGCCAAATCCCATCATGCCATAGCCCCCCATTCCAAGGCTCCCTAGAATAAAGATTGCTGCAATAACAGCAATTACAATCCATATCAAGGCATTTTTATCTTTTTCCATATTTTTCACTCTCCTATCTCTTTTTTCATATCTTCAAATTGTTTTTTGCTTATCTCGCCTTTAGCATACCTTTTCTGCAAGATATTAATCGGCGTTTCTGGCTCTTTTGCTTTTCTTGTGAATGCATAAATAATCCAAATCACGAAGATTATAGCCCCTATTAGAAAAATTATCCAGAGCCCATTCCAGAAACTGCCATAACCATAATTGTAATATTGCGGATAGTTTCCCATCATCCCTCTGCCCATCATGCCAAATCCTGCCGCAGTTTCACCGCAATAAGACCTTCTTGCTAGATCTATATGAAACTGCTCTTCTGCATTAGAACCTTCAGTTAGCCCCATCATTTCATGCGCCCTTTTATGAGCTTCTCCTGGCATCATCTGTTCCATATAATATTCTCCAATCTCTTCGAGCTGTTCATCAGTTAATTTATCGCAAGCTATCTTTGAATCTATCCAGATTTTAGCTTCGTTCAGCTCTTCTTGGCTGACTGCCTTAGCTAAACCCATCGTCAAGAGTAAAATCCCAATAATGAGTAATTCTTTTTTCATGTTTTCACCTATACCTTCGTGACGCTTTTTCCGTTTTTCTTTAATCTTTCAGCCAAAATCCCTCTTATTGTATCAAACGCCGCGATAATTTTTGGGTTTGTAAGCTTGTAATAGATATTCTTGCCTTTTCTGTTTGATATAACCACACTTTTAGACCTCATGATTGACAAGTGCTGGGAAATATTTGCCTGGCTCAAGTTTGTTTTTTCTATTAAACCTGTTACTGACATTTCCTTATCCCTCAGCAAATTCAAGATCTCCAATCTAGTTGGGTTTGAGAACACCTTGCACATTTCAGCATGCATATTATATAATTCCTTCATATTAACATATTAGAATAAGCTAATGTTTAAATACCTTTCGGTTTTCTCAAGCTATGCTTGAGGAATTGGGGCAATTTGAGCATAGCGAAAAAGCGTAAAGTATTGGGACAATACTTTTCGGTTGGATTTTTTTAATTGCAATATTTCTGCCACTCACAATCCTCACATATCACTTTAAGCTCGCTTAGCCTTGAATTCACCAGCTTCTCAGCATCAGCTACCCTTAACTCTTGATTCATTTTTATTCCTAAAATCCTCATTGCTGAGTTATCTTTCTTTCTTACATCAATATCAGAAGTGGGCCTTTTAACACACTTGCTGTTAGAGTTATGCGGGCATGAGCTGCAGATAACATCACTAGCATGGGTTACTCTTATCTTTGAATCATCATCCAGCTCATCAATTATTTTAGAAAAGTTGAGTACAAACTCCTTGTTATACCCTTTACCTTTAAAATATTTCATGCATAATAAATGGTGCGCTCTGATATTGGCAGTGCCCATGTTAAGGCCTACTTAGAAATCTTCTCGCTGCCCTTCCATAAATAAGGGAATAAGGCAACAGCTGCCACAGCCTTGATAGCATCCCCAATCAGGAAAGGGAAAAGCCCCATTGTCAGGATCTTCCATAATCCTACATTCCCGAAATATATCCACAATCCAATAAGGCCGAAAATGTATATTATGCCACTTCCAATAGCAACACAATACAAAACAGATGTTTTTGTCCTTCCATATCCCTTTTCAATCAAGTAGCCAACAAGAAATACAGATGCAAGGAATCCTAGGATATATCCTCCTGTGGGCCCTAAAATGACTTTGATGCCAAATGAATGCTGCGCAAAAACACCAAATCCTATTAGCCCAGCCAATACATAAAGCGCAATTGAAGCTAATCCCTTTCTTGAGCCGAACCAAAAAGCTATAAGGAATATGCCAAATGTCTGGCCAGTAATTGGCACAGGCCATAGCGGGATGTAAAGATTTGATAAGAATGCAAGGAATACGACTGCCATTAGCATCATAGATATATCAAGAAAAACATTCTTTCTTCTAAAAAATGATTCATATAATGTTTTATGCCTTAGCGAGTATTCCATCTCAATAAGGTAATCCTGGCCTATTTTTATATTTATCGGTAGCATATTCCAAAAAGAATAATAGAAACAAAAAATTTATAAATAAGTTCGTAACCATAAACTAACTATGAGTAAACAGCAAAATAATCATGCTTGTATTCCTTCTTGTTGTAGCTGTTGCTGTAATGCACCTCATTGCCAATAAGTTTATATCTTACTTTTGATTTTCTATTTAAAGACCATATTTGGAGAAAAAATGAAGTTTGACAAAACAATCAACATTAAAGGCGAAATATGCCCATATACATTTGTAAAATCAAAATTAGCTATAGAAGAGCTAAAATCCGGGCAGATACTAGAGATCATACTAGATCATCAACCAGCAACAGAAAACGTGCCAAGAAGCATGAGCAATGAAGGAAACAAAATCTTAGAAGTTAAAAAATTGAATAATACAGATTGGAGAATCCTTATCAAAAAAAGATGAATAAAGATATATTTAGGTTAATAGGAAACACGCCTTTAATTGAATTAAAGAACTTAAATAAAAACAAGAAGGTTAAGGTATTTGCAAAAGCAGAGTGGTTTAATTTAAGCGGCTCAGTTAAGGATAGAGCAGCGTATCAAATGGTGGCTGATGGTGAAAGATTAGGAAAATTAAAAAAAGACAAGATTATTCTCGAATCAACTTCAGGCAACACTGGAATTGCTTTGGCTGTTATTGGTAAACTAAAGGGATATAGAGTCAAATTGTTTATGCCTTTAAACGTTAGTGAAGAAAGAAAGAATATTATTAAGGAGTTTGGCGCAGATGTTGTCTTCACTAGCCCATTAGACGGTTCGGATGGAGCGATGATAGAATGCCAGAAAGAATATAAAAAACATCCTGATATTTATTTTAAACCTGATCAGTACACAAACCTTTCAAACAGCAGGGCGCATTTCTTGGGAACTGGAGTTGAGATATGGAATCAAACTAACGGCAAAATCACTCATTTTGTGACCGGAGTTGGGACAGGCGGAACTTTAATTGGTGCAGGAAGAAGGCTAAAACATCTTAATATGGGCATTAAAGTAATTGCTATAGAGCCTGCAGAAGAGATGCACGGTCTGGAAGGCTTAAAGCACATTGAAAGCTCCATAGTCCCTAAAATATATGAGCAGGAGTATCTGGACAAAAAAATCAAGGTAAAAACAGAGGATGCCTATAATATGGTAAAAAGGATTGCTAAAGAAGAGGGCTTATTTGTGGGATTAAGTTCTGGGGCTGCTGCTGCTGGCGCTTTACAAGTTGCAAATAGCTTGAAAAAAGGGGTAGTTGTAACGGTTTTTCCTGACCATGGCGATAGATACATCAGCAAGGATTTTTGGGGGGATGAATATTCCGGTGTTTTTATCAACCAAGAAGATATTGATAAAATGGTCAAACATTTAAAGAAGACCTATCCAAATGAAGGTTGTGGCTTATTATTGGGAAATATAAAGAATGAAAAAAAATATATAAAAGAGGTTATTGATGCTAAAAATATTATTAAAGAAAGAGCGGTTGATAGATTTGAAATTGACCCTAAAGAATATAAAAAGATTGACGATTATGCTAGAAAGAAAGGCTTGGATATTATTGGTGTTTACCATTCTCACCCAGACCATCCGCCAAGACCATCTGGCACAGATTTAAATATAGCGCAGCCAGTTATATCCTACATAATAGTTAACATTTATAAAGGAAGCGTAATGGCAATAAGGTCATACCAACTAAATGACTCTGGAAAAGAGTTCAAAGAGGAATTAATATGTCAGAAACGCAAGCGTTTCTGAGCATGCTCAAAAACCTCTGGTTTTTGACAAAACCAATCAAGGGATAATGGCATTAAAATTATATAACACATTAACAAAAAGAAAAGAAGTGTTTAAGCCATTAAAAGACAGCTTAGTTAGAATCTATTCTTGCGGTCCAACTGTCTATGATTTTGCTCATATTGGTAATTGCAGAGCATATTTATGCATTGATATTCTTAAAAGATATTTAAAATATGGGGGTTTCAAGGTAAAACACATCATGAATATAACTGATATAGACGATAAAACAATAGCAGCTTCGCAAAAAGAAGGCATTTCTCTAAAAAAGTATACTGCTAGGTATACAAAGGCGTTTTTTGAGGATATTAAATCCTTAGGCATTCAAGAAGCAGATGCATACCCTAAAGCAACAGAAAACATTGAAGAAATGGCATCTTTAATAAAAAATTTAATTGATAAAGGCTATGCCTATAAGGCAAAAGATGGATCAATTTACTATGACATTTCTAAATTTAAGGGGTATGGGAAGCTGAGCGGCACAAATACTAAGGGCCTTAAAAATGGTGCTAGAATAAGGCAAGACTCTTATGATAAAAAAGATGCAAAGGACTTTGCTTTGTGGAAAGGCTACACAGAAAATGACGGAGATGTTTTCTGGGAAACCGAGTTGGGTAAAGGAAGGCCAAGTTGGCATATAGAATGCTCTGCAATGTCGTTAAAATATCTAGGAGAGACATTCGATATCCATGCAGGAGGCGTTGATTTGATTTTTCCCCACCATGAAAATGAGATAGCACAATCAGAAGCAGCAACAGGAAACAGAGTTGTCAGTCTGTGGTTTCATAATGGGCTTTTATTGTTTGATAATAAGAAAATGGCTAAAAGTTTCGCTAATTATTACACTCTAAGGGATCTTTTTATTAAGGGTTACAAATCTAAGCCCATTAGATATCTGTTGATTTCCTGCCATTACAGGCAAAAACTTAACTTTACATTTAAAGCGTTAGAAGCTGCAAATAACGCAGTAGAAAGGCTGCAAAATTTTGTCTTCAATATGATGAATGAGCAAAGCAAAGAAGATAATGCAGCAATTATCGAACTTATAGATAAAGCCGAAAAAGAATTTGAAGCAAAGATGGATAATGATATAAACATCTCTGCAGCCTTGGCTGTTATTTTTGATTTTATTAATGATGTGAACAAAACAAGGCTAAGCAAAAAAAACGCCGAGAATGTTCTAAAGCTGATGAAGAAGTTCGATTCTGTTTTGGGTGTTATGGACTTTAAAAAGCGGGAGATTCCAGAATCTATTTTAAAGCTGGCTGAAGAAAGAGAAGAGGCAAGAAAACAAAAAGATTGGAATAAAGCTGACACAATAAGGAGAAAAATTGAAGATGAAGGATATGCTTTAGAGGACAGAAAAGAGGGGCATGCAATAAAAATGCCACAATTCCTATAAGAATATTAGAGACAACAATATTTATAAAAAGTACTTCAATACTAGGCTATAAGATGGTAGAAGAACTAACTAAAGAATCAATAAGAAACAAAATCAGCAAAGATAATCCTAAGCCGATAATCATTGACTTTTATGGCAGCTGGTGTGCTCCATGCAAAAGGTTTGCTCCAACATTTGAGAAAGCATCTAATGAAATTAAAGAGCTGGATTTTGCCAAGTACAACATAGATGAAGATGAAAGAGTTACAGCAATAAAATTAGAGATAAGAAGCGTTCCGACGATAGTAATCTTCAACAGAGGAAAGGAAATTGAAAGGTTCACAGGAGAAATCACAGGAGAAGACCTGAAAGAAAAAATCAAAAAGTCATTAAAGAAAATATAACATGCCACTTAAAAAAGAATTAGGTTTAAAACTAAATCCAGTAGGAATAACCCTATCAGAGAAATTACTAGGCAAGCCTATAGAAAAACCCGAGTATTTTGATAAATTAGTCAGAGAATCTGCCACTACAGGAAAAACATTCATTGTTACAAGCGACACATTAACAGATCCATACTCTCATGTTTCTTTGGGTTTTGAAGAGCCGAGATATATTAAAGATTATGAGCCAAGGATTAAAAAGAAAATAAAATCAGTTAAGATCGGGCCTGTTGAATGTGCTGATGTTGTACTCCTTATTGTTAATCCAGAACAAGGGATGAGGTTGACCTTTTTGCTTAAGGTGTTAAATCCAGAGTTTAAGTGTGAAGCCGCAATATCTGGAGAAGCAATTGCAAAAGTATATAATGAGCAAAAACCTAATCTGACTTTGTTATGTGGCGGCGCCCGCATTTATGGAAAATTCAAGGATGATGAGCTAATTATTAGCGTTCCTAAAAAAATTTATGATGAAATAAAAGACAAAAAAGTTCCAAAATATAAGTCATAGGTGGTTTTTATGGCAAAAAAAGATAGGGTCAAATTAGATACGCTGAAGTCAGATGATTTTGCAGGCTTTAAGAAAAAAGGCTATCTTGTTCAGCGAGACCCAAAATATTTCACACTAAGGACAAGATTACCTGGCGGAGAAGCAACTCCGGATCAGCTTAGGGAATTAGCAAGAATAACTGAAAAATACTCAAAAGCAGACGAAGTAGATGCGCCAAATGCTTATGTCAAGGTAAAACTAACCACTGTTCAGGATTTCCAAATTCCATATATTGAATGGAAAGATAAAGAGGCAATAACCAAAGAGCTAGAAAAAATTAACATGCCTCCTGGGTCATGCTCAGCAACATTTAGAAATGTTACAGCATGTCCTGCCATACCCGAGTGCATATACGGCAATTCAGATACTCAAAAACTTGCAAGAAAGATTGATAAGAAATATTTTGGAACATTCACAAGACATAAATTCAAGACTTCAGTTGCAGGCTGTCCAAATTCATGTGTATTCCCCCAGATAAGAGATTTTGGTCTTATGGCAGTTATTAGGCCAGATATTTTAGAGAATTGCACTGGATGTGAAGTTTGCGTAAAGGCCTGCCCAGTTGAATGTATAACCATAAATGAAGATAAGCTAGCAGTAATAGATTACAGCAGATGCATTGACTGCGGAGTCTGCTTAAGATGCTGCCCCTTGGATGCTATTGGAGAGAGAGCGAATGGATACAACATTCATGTTGGCGGAAATGTTGGAAAATTCCCAAGATTTGCAAATAAAATAGCAGAATTTGTTACAGAAGATGAAGCATTCAAGATTCTCGATAATACTCTTGAATATTTCAATAAGTATCCAACCAAAGTTAGGGTAGGCAAGATGATAGAGGAGGTTGGTTTAGAAGAATTCAAAAAACACGCGTTAAAAGGCATAAAGCTAAAGAACATAATAAAATGAGCGAACAAACACTAGATTTAATCGGAACAAGATGCCCTATTCCTGAAGCAAAGTCCAGGGAAAAACTTGAACAATTGAAAAAGGGCGATATAGTGAGGATTCTTGCAGATGACAAAAGAAGCTGTGAATCTATACCTATGGTTGTAAAAGGATCCAACTCTAAGATTATTGAATTCAATAGAAAAGAGCAAGAAGGTAAAGAAGTTTTTGAGTTTGTTGTCACAAAATTATAATGTACTATCCCTTATTTGTAAATTTAAAGAATAAAAAAATCCTTATAATCGGGGGTGGCAAAGTAGGCTCTAGACGGGCTTTATATTTGCTTAAAGCTGGAGCTACAATCATAGTCATTTCTATGGATTTTGATAAAAAATTGGGGCCAATAAAAAATAAAAATCTAAAATTAATAAAAAAAGATATCAATAAACTAAAAATAAATTTCAAAGATTATTTTTTAGTGATTATTGCAACCAATGATAAAAAAACCAATGAGAGATTAACCAAATCAATAAAGAATAACAGCCTGGTTTGCAGAGCAGACAAACATTCTAAAGGAAATGTCATTTTTCCAGCTTATGTTAAAAAGAAAGGGATTGGGATTACTTCTTTTGGCAAAAAAACTAGTGTTGTTAAAAAACTTAAATCGATGATAAAATGAGGGAGTTAAGAAAAAACCAGGAAATCAGGGATAAGGTTAGTGAGACAGCCCTTAAACCTGAAGATTTCATCTATCCTATTTTTATTAAAGAAAATATAAGCAAAAAAGAGCCAATATCAAGCTTACCAGGACAATTTAGATATTCACTAAACGATATTCATGAGATAATAAAAGAATGTAAACATCTAAAAGGAATTTTATTGTTTGGAATTCCCTCAAAAAAAGATTATCTTGGCACTGAAGCTTACAGCGATACTGGAATAATACAAAAAACAATAAAAAAAATAAAGTCAATCTCTAAAATTCCAATTTATACTGATGTTTGCTTATGCCAATATACTTCTCATGGGCATTGTGGAGTTTTAAAAAACAATAATGTCGACAACAACGAAACTTTAGCTCTGCTGAATAAAATTGCTGTAAGCCACGCCAAAGCAGGTGCGGATTATGTGTGCCCTTCTGCAATGATGGACTTCCAGGTAAAATCAATTAGAGAAGCCCTAAACAAAGCAGAGTTCAAAAAAACAAAAATAATGTCATATTCAGCTAAATTTGCATCAAACTTCTACGGACCATTTAGGGATGCTGTAGAATCCACACCTAGGGATGGGCCAAAAGACCGCAAGACATACCAGATGGACTTTAGGAACAGCAGGCAAGCTTTGAGAGAGATTGAGATTGATATCAAAGAGGGCGCGGATATTGTCATGATAAAGCCAGCATTAGCCTATTTAGACATTATCTCAAAAGCAAGAGAAAAATTTAATGTCCCTTTAGCAGCATACAATGTCAGTGGAGAATATGTAATGTTAAGACATCAAGGCATGGATTTGTTGTACGAAGCGCTAATCGGAATAAAAAGGGCAGGGGCTGATATTATTATTAGTTACGGCGCATTTGAGATTTTAAGGTGGTTGAATGATAATAGGCACTAGAGGCTCTAAATTAGCATTAAAGCAAGTTGAATTGTTTATTGATGGGTTTAGATTAAAAAATTACAAAATAAAGATAATAAAAACAAAAGGGGGCACCATAAAAAAACCGCTGCAAAAGATCGGAACTGCAATATTCACCAAAGAACTTGACAACGCCTTATTAAATAAAAAAATTGATGTTGCTATCCATTCACTAAAAGATATCCCTGTAGATGGCTTCCCAAAGAATCTAGAGATCGCCTCAATTGTTAGAAGAGATGATCCAAGAGATTGCTTGATAGGTAAACTAAAACCAGACGCACTTATCGGAACAGACAGTATAAGAAGGCAATACGAGTTAAAACATTTACATCCCAATGTAAAATTTAAATCCCTACGGGGGAATATCCCAACAAGGATTAAAAAACTAAAAAATAAGGAATATGATGCAATAATAACCGCGAAATGCGCCTTAGATAGGTTAAATATTAAAATAAAAAATAGAATATTTCCAATAAAGGACATGGTTCCAGCAGCAGGCCAAGGAGCTATTGCAGTTGTCAAGAGAAAAAAAGACAAAATTAAGTTCAAAAAAGACAAATTGTATGATTGCTGTATGCTTGAAAGAGAATTTATTAAATATCTAGGTGGCTGTAAAAAACCAGTTGGTGCGTATTGCGGGTATAACGATGAATATAATCATAAATTTAATCTTGTTGGCCTGGTATACCAAAATAATAAACGGGTATTAGCCAATTTTTCAGGAGATAAAGATTCAGTTATAAAAGATATTAAAAAATGGAAAACAAAGTATATCTAGTTGGCTGTGGAATCAGTAAAGAACATCTGACTTTAGAAGCAATAACTGCTATAACACAAGCAGACATAATACTCTACGATAGATTAATCGATAAAGATATTCTAAAAATAAGCAAAAAAGCCAAAAAGATATATGTTGGAAAAAAACCAGGAGAAAGCTCAAAACAGGAAAGAATAAACAGACTATTCCTTAGGTATAAAAACAAAAAAATCGCAAGGCTGCATTGCGGAGACCCCTTTATCTTTGGCAGAGGTTATGAAGAATATTTGTTTTTAAGAAATAACCGAATTAATGTTGAAGTAATGCCAGGCATAAGCGCGTTCCAGGTTCTAGATAAATTAAAGATACCCCTAACATACAGAAAAACATCATCTTCTGTAGCATTAATAACCGGAAGCAGGACAGATGACACATCACATTATCCTGGAATCTGCTCAGATACGCTGGTTTTTTATATGCCTGTTTCAAGATTAGAGAAAATAATAAAAAGATTAAAACAAAAAAATAAGCATATCCATTCTGATTTTATCTTGATAGAGAATGCATTTAAGGAAAACTATAGGGTAATAAATGGAAAGATAGGTAACATCCTGCAATTAGCCGAAGAAGCGCAAATAGAAGCCCCATCTTTATTAGTTATTGGAAAGATTAAACGGTATTTGGATGGAAAAACGATATTATTGTTTAGGCAGAAGGAGAATGAGAAAGAAACTAAGAAAAGGTTAAACAAATTCGAAGTTGTTAACATCCCATTAATAAAAATAAGATATAGAAAACTAAAAGATGCCCCACAAAATAAGATATATGCTTTTACATCGCCTAATGCTGTAAAATCTGTTTTTTCTCAATTAAACCTACAAGGAAGATTCATCGCTATAGGGGACATAACAAGAAAAACAATTGAACTATATGGAAAAAAAGCAATTGTTCCAGCAATGCAGACGTCTGGCGGGTTAATGGGCCATCTTAAGAGGTATAACAAAAAAGATGTTATTGTTTTTTGTTCAAGAGAGTCTAATATAAAAGGATTTAGGAAAATATTATGCTATGACGCTATTTATTTAAAGAACAAATCAATTAGAAACTGTGTAGATAGGGCGGACATAGTCTTTCCTACAAGCTCAGAAATACTAAATCACCTATCTGGAATTGTTCCGATAAATAAATTAAATAAAAAATCAATTGTTATTATTGGCCCTAAAGTTGCTATTGAAGCAAAAAAACTTGGCATTCATGTTGACCTCATGCTTGAAAAGCCGGATATTGGCGAACTAAACAAACTAAGATGATATACCAGACAGGCACAAGTTTTAAAGAAATCGGAGCGGATAGTTTAGCTAGAGCTATAAATGATATAGCCAGGGAGATTCCTAATATAAAAAACCAAAATTTTGTATCTGTAATAACCTGCAACAGGGCGGAAATTTACTCGGACAGGCCAATCAGACTTAACTTGTGCAGAATAAGAAAAAATAAAGAAGCCTTAAGGCACTTGTTTAAGGTAGCTTGCGGTATTGATTCAATGATAATCGGGGAGAACGAGATTGCATTACAAGTTAAAAATGCTCTTGAAGCAGCAATAAAAGAAAGCCGGTGCAACAAAGAGCTAAAATTCGCATTTGACAGGGCATTAAAGCTGGCAAAGAAGGCAAGATCAGAGACGAAAATAAATCATGGCAAAACCTCCCTCCCTTCAATTGCTGTTGCGTTTGTAATCAAAGAGCACAATCCCAAAAAAGTGCTGATTATTGGTTCTGGAATGCTGGCTGGCAAGATAGCCAAAGCATTTTACAGAAAAAAAATTGATGAGATAATAGTCTCAAACAGGCATTACAAGAGGGCAAAAGATTTAGCAAAAAAAGTTGATGGAAAGGCAGCCAAGCTTGATGCTATCCGAAATCTACTAAAAAAAACGCATATTGTTTTTTGCGCAACAGCGTGCCCTACCTATGTGTTATACCAAAAAGATATCATCCCGAGCAAAAAGCTTGTTATAGTTGATTTAGCTATGCCACCAGATGTTGAAGAATCCATTGATAATATGAACAATATTACAGTAATAAGGTTGGATTATTTTAAAAAAATAATTAATGAGAATAAAAAAAAGAAAAAAGCGGAAATAAAAAAGGTTGAAAGAATAATCGATGATGAGCTCAAAAGATTTTATTGAAGCAAAAAAATATATCCCTGGCGGAGTTAACAGCCCGGTAAGGGCATTTAAAGCAGTAGATGGAACGCCCTTGTTTATTAAGAAAGGCATGGGCTCTAAGATTTATGATATTAGAGGTAAAAAGTTTATAGACTACTGCATGTCCTTTGGCCCTTTAATTTTAGGCCACGCCCATCCTAGAATAATAAAATCAGTTAAAAAAGCCGTGCAAAATGGAACAAGCTTTGGAGCGCCGACATTACAGGAAACAAGATTAGCAAAACAAATTGTAGGTGCTATTCCTTCAATACAAAAAGTAAGGCTTGTTAATTCAGGAACAGAAGCGGTTATGTCAGCTTTAAGGCTTGCAAGGGGCTTTGCAAAAAAAGATAAGGTAATCAAGTTTGATGGATGCTACCATGGCCATGTTGACAGCTTGTTGGTAAAATCTGGCTCTGGGCTGGCTACATTTGGCATTGCCAGTTCTGCAGGCATCAGCCATTCCTTAAGAAAAGACACTTTAGTAGCAGAATACAATAACCTAAATTCACTAAAAAAAATAATTAAAAAACAAAATGATATAGCAGCATTAATAATAGAGCCTATACCGGCAAATATAGGGGTTGTCTTGCCAGAAGCCAATTTTTTGCAGGGGCTTAGAGAAATTACGCAAGATAATAATATTATCCTAATTTTTGATGAAGTAATCACAGGATTTAGAGTCAGTTATGGAGGAGCTCAGAAATATTACCGATTAAAACCGGATTTAACAATTCTAGGCAAGATAATCGGGGGGGGATTTCCAATAGGGGCCTTTGGCGGCAAAAAAGAGATCATGGAGTTACTAGCTCCAGATGGCCCCGTTTATCAAGCAGGCACCTTATCAGGCAACCCGGTTGCAACTACTGCAGGCATTGAAACATTAAAACTGCTAAAAAATAAATCGATTTATAGAAAACTCGAAAACAATACTGACCGCTTCGTAAACTCCATCAACAATAATAAAATCAAAATAAACAATATTGCATCTATGTTCACCTTATTTTTTAATAAAAATAAAAAAATTGATAACTGCAAAAAAGCGCTGCAATCTGATACAAAGCAATTTGCCATGCTGCATAAGCGCTTGCTCCAAAGTGGCGTTTATTTCCCACCATCCCAGTTTGAGGCATGCTTTATTTCTAAAGCCCACTCCTTAAACGAGCTTAAAAAAACATCCAGAGTAATAAATATGTTCTAGGATTATTCCGATAAGAATATTCTAATCAAAAAGCTTTATAAAATGCCCTCATTAATAGTAATAAAAATGGGATGCATAACAATAAAAGGAAAGTCCATAGATCAGGAAGAATTTGATAATAAGCCAGCAGACGAAGTGCTAAAATTCGCATCAAACAATTTCAAAGGCAAAATAGCGCTAGCATCAAGTTTTGGAGCAGAGGATGTTGTTTTAATTGATTTAATATTTA
>CAZKBD010000008.1:0-21465 GCA_964550945.1 uncultured Methanosarcinales archaeon | reverse complement strand
GCTATAGCGGTTTTTACAATTGATACAGGCAGATTACATGAAGAAACTTACCAAGTCATGGAAGAAATAAGAGAAAAATATGGCGTAAAAATTAACACATATTTTCCAAAAAAAGAGGATGTTGAAAAATTAGAGCGCGAAAAGGGCTTTTTTTCATTTAGGGAGAGCATTGAAAATAGGAAGGAATGCTGCAATATAAGAAAAGTAGAGCCATTAAAAAGAGCCTTATTAGGCTTTAAGGCATGGATAACCGGGTTAAGACAAGAGCAGGTTGTCACAAGAAAAAATATACATAAAATAGAAATTGACGATACAAACAAAATTATCAAATTTAATCCACTGGCAGACTGGAATCATAATCAGGTCTGGGATTACATCAAAAAAAATAATATCCCTTATAACAAGCTGCATGATAAAGGGTATCCCTCTATTGGATGTGAGCCTTGTACCAGGGCTGTTAAAGAAAGTGAAGATTTTAGATCAGGCAGGTGGTGGTGGGAAAATCCTGAACAAAGGGAGTGCGGATTGCACGTAAAACACTAAAATGGATCATCTGGAAGAATTAGAACAACAAAGCGCATATATATTGAGAGAAGCTTATAGTAAGTTTAAGAATCTAGTTATGTTATGGAGCATTGGCAAGGATAGCACTGTTTTACTGTGGCTTGCAAGAAAAGCTTTTTTTGGCCATGTCCCATTTCCATTAGTTCATATTGATACCCATTACAAAATTCCGGAGATGATAAAATTTAGAGATGAATTGGCTGCGAATTTGGGCTTAAATATAATCTATGGAGAAAATGCAGAAGCTCTAAATCAGAAACGAACATTCCCAGATGGCAAGGTAGACAGAATAACCTGCTGCAAATTATTAAAAACAGAGGCTTTGAAAAAAACATTATCAGGAGAATGGCCTAGGTATAGGTTTAATCATAAAACTAAGAAGTATGAAATAGACGAGAATAAAGAGCCCTATACTGGCGTTATTGTTGGCGCAAGGGCTGATGAAGAAGGCAGCAGATCTAAAGAGAGATACTTCTCTCCGAGAGACAAACACAGCGACTGGGACGTGTCTGACCAGCCACCTGAACTATGGAACCAATTTAAAACAGATTTTGCTCCTGGAACGCATATAAGGGTGCATCCTTTGTTAGACTGGACTGAACTGGATATATGGGAATATATTGAACGAGAAAATATTCCGATCACCCAACTTTATTTTGACCAAGGCAAAGGCCTAAGATACAGATCATTGGGCTGCTATCCTTGTACAAAACCAGTTGAATCAACAGCTAAAACTGTAAAAGAGATTATTAAAGAATTAAAAAGCGGAAAATTTTCAAATATTGCAGAACGATCTGGCAGAGACCAGGATAAAGAAGACAATGGTGGCCTAGAAACCCTAAGAAGGGAGGGGTATATGTGATGGAACAAAATATGAATATTGTTATTGTTGGCCATGTAGACCATGGTAAAAGCACTGTAATAGGCAGATTGTTGGCTGATACAGGCTCTTTACCTAAAGGGAAGCTTGAGCAAGTTAAAGAATATTGTAAAAAAAATTCAAGGCCTTTTGAATATGCGTATTTGCTTGATGCTTTAAAGGATGAACAAAGCCAGGGCATTACTATAGATACAGCCAGATGTTTTTTTAAGAGTAAAAAAAGAGGGTATATAATAATTGATGCGCCAGGGCATATTGAATTTTTGAAGAATATGATATCTGGGGCAGCAAGAGCAGAAGCAGCATTGCTTGTTATTGATGCTAATGAAGGCATAAAAGAAAATTCAAAAAGGCACGGCTATATGCTGTCAATGCTCAGAATAAAACAGGTTGCGGTTTGTGTAAACAAGATGGATTTGGTTGATTATGATGAAAAAGTCTTTAATAAAATAAAAACAGAGTATATAGAATTCCTTAATCAGATAAATATTGTGCCAAAAGCATTTATCCCTATTTCAGCTCGTGAAGGAGACAATATTGTAAAACATTCAAGTAATCTTGAGTGGTTTAAGGGCCTTACGGTATTATCTGTACTAGACTCTTTTGAAAAAGCAGAATCTTTAGAAAAACAAAATTTTCGCTTGCCAGTACAAGAGGTTTACAAGTTTACGGCGTTTAATGATGACAGGCGCATTATAGCTGGAAGAGTTGAATCCGGATCAATAAATGTTGGAGATAAAGTTGTTTTCCTGCCATCAAAAAAAGAGTCTGAAATAAATTCAATAGAAGGATTTAACATCAAGCCAAGAAAAACCATTTCTGCCGGCCATTCTACAGGATTCACATTAAAGGAGCAGATTTATGTTAAAAGAGGAGATATCATGTGTAAGGTTTATGAAAAACTGCCTTACGTTGGTTCTGAATTCAAGGCAAATATATTTTGGATGGGTAAAAACCCCATGACCACAGATAAAGAATACAAACTTAAGTTAACTACATTTGAAGTCACTATTTCAATTCACAAAATACTGAAAGTATTAGATTCAACTAATTTGAATGCTACATGCAAAGAACAGGTTGAAAGAAATGACGTAGCAGAGTGCATTATCTATTGTAAAAAGGATATAGCCTTTGATCTTGCAGCTGATCATGAAGTGACAGGAAGATTTGTTATAGTTGATAATTATGATATTGCCGGCGGCGGAATCATAACACAGGTTGTTGAGAGTGTGGATTCTGGCGTTATAAGAGAAGATCTGAGGGGTGAGATTTGCCCTTTTACCTTAGAACATTCAAAATCTGTAATCGATAAGGTAAAAAGAGGCCAAATCCTGGAAATATTAATTGATCATTTACCTGCTGTTGAAACCATTGGCAGTTTTTGCTTTAAACATGATTTGAAGTTTAATTTCGAAAAAGTTGATAATTATGTTAAGATATTAATTAAGAAGTAGATTATTCCAATAAGAATATTAGCGTCAGTAATGTATATAAATAATATGGGGCTTACACTTAAAATGGGCTTTGATAAAACAAAAACGAAACTTGGGCTTGTAAAGCATTTGCAATGCTTAAGCTGCGGTGAGGTTTATACGCTTGAAAGGCTGAAGGAAGAGCAAGGGACTATCTTAGTTAATGTCTGTTATGATGTTTGTTTTGGCCCTTTAGATGTTAAATATGATTATGAAAAACTAAAAGGCATATTAACAGAGCAAGAGTTAAATAAGCGGCCAGATACCTTCTGGAAATTAAAAGAGCTATTGCCAATTGATGAAATAAAAATTTCACAAGACCAGCCATTTACCCCCCTTATTGAGTCCAAATCCATTGGAAAAGAGCTTGGAATTAAGTTATTCCTAAAACTGGATTGCACAGAAGCGCTCCCAACAAGGTCATTTAAAGATAGGCCAGTGACATTAGCATTTAACAAAGCCTTAGAATCAGGCTATAATAGGGTGTATGTTGCTTCGACAGGAAATTTAGCAATATCCTCTGCTTATTTTGCAGAGAAAACAGGAATAAAGCCTTTTATTTATGTGCCAAAAAGTTTAGGAGAGATTAAAAAAGATGCAATAAGGCAATACCTTCCAAGCCCAGATGACTTAAAAGAGCTTGACTTAAGCTATGATGATTGCAACATAAAAGCAATGAATGATTGTGACAAGGCAAATGAAGAAGAGATAAAAACTACTGGGAAAAAGACAAATTTTGTTCCAAATAACAGTTTTAGGCCGTATTACAAAGAAGGATCTAAGACATCTGGCACAGAAATAGCCCTGCAGTTAAAAAAACTTATTAATAGAGATAAAACAGTAAACATATTTTATCCTTTAGGATCAGGCGCATTATTTTGTTCAGCATATAAAGGCATTAATGAGCTGAAGACCATTAATCTTTTTCATAATCCAATAAAAATGTGGGGTGTACAGCCAGAACAATGCTCTCCAATAATTGATGCAATTGGAAAAGAGGATATCCATCCTATCAAAAACCCAAATACCATTGCTAAGTCAATAGCAATTGGAAAACCCGGCTCTGGACACCAAGCATTAGACGTGATAGCGGAAAGCAAAGGAGGAGGCTTTAAAGTAGCTGAAAAGGAGATAGTAAAGGCAACAATTGACTTATACTTCAAAGAAGGGATATTTGCTCAATTTGTTGGAGGCGTGGCAATAGCCGGAATAATAAAGGCAGCTAAATTAGGAATCTTCAGTGAAAATGATGTTGTTGTA
Organism: uncultured Methanosarcinales archaeon; assembly: GCA_964550945.1. Taxonomy (GTDB): domain Archaea; phylum Nanobdellota; class Nanobdellia; order Woesearchaeales; family CAZKBD01; genus CAZKBD01. The sequence continues at coordinate 17,289 of CAZKBD010000008.1, read as the reverse complement.
GCCAATATAACTGGTACAGGAATAGGAAGAATAGAGGATGATTTGATAAAAGCTTCAAAAGAATACGGGTTTGAAAAAGAGGCTGGGAGGCTTTTGAATGAGGTTAGGTGATTATTTTGGAAAGCCATAAAAGAAGCATAGCCAAAACAATAACTTGGCGGATTGTTGCGACATTTATTACTGCAATAGTGGCCTTTTTGTTTACTGGACAAATAGTTTTATCACTTGGTATTGGATTTACTGATGCTATAATTAAGCTATTTAGCTACTACATTCATGAAAGAGCGTGGAATAAAATAAGCTATGGAAGAGTGTGTAAAACCTAGCATAGAAACTTAGCATAGGAGGTGCAAAATGGTTAATATAAAAATACCCACTCCATTAAGGAAACTTACTGGCCAAAAATCAGAGGTAGAAGTAGAGGGCAGCACTGTTATAGATGCAATTGAAAATCTGGATAAAACATATCCCGGCATAAAGAAAAGGCTTTTAGACGAGTCAGGGAAAATAAGGAAATTTATCAATGTGTATGTTGGCGATGAGGACATCAGGTTTTTGCAGAAAGAGCAGACTAAAACAGAAGGCAAGGAAGTTACAATCGTTCCTTCCATTGCTGGAGGCTAAAATGGCAACAAAAGTCTTAAATCTAACATTCCCAAAAAAGCTGGTAAAAGAACCATTAATCTATAATCTAGGCCATAAATTTAAGGTGGTTACTAATATAAGAAAAGCAAATGTGACAAATGATTATGGCTGGGTGTTGATAGAGCTGAATGGTGATATTGAAGAAATACAAAAAGGAGAGAAATATCTAAAAGATTTTGGAATAATAGTGGAGGATATAGAAGCGCAACAGAACTAAAAACTAAAATGACAGACAATTTTGGATTTAATGATGAGCAGATCAAGAGATACAGCCGCCATATAATACTGCCCGAAGTAGGTGGCAGAGGACAAAAAAAGCTGCAGAAAGCCAAGGTATTGTGTGTTGGAGCTGGCGGTTTAGGCTCTCCTGTTGCGTTCTATCTAGCTGCAGCAGGCGTTGGCACTATCGGCATAATAGACATGGATAAGGTTGATGTAAGCAATCTCCAAAGGCAGATTCTTCATTCCTGCAGGGATATTGGAAAGTTAAAAGTAGAATCAGCTAAGGAAACTTTAGAGTCTATTAACCCTGATGTGAAAATAATTACTTATGCAGAAAAGTTAACTTCAAAGAATGTTAAGGATATAATAAAAAACTTTGATATTGTTGTTGACGGCTGTGATAACTTTGCCACAAGATATTTAGTAAATGATGCATGCTACTTTGATAAAAAGCCCAATGTTTATGGCTCTGTATTTCAATTTGAAGGCAGGGCTACTGTTTTCATACCAGATAATGGCCCTTGTTACCGCTGCTTGCATCCATTTCCCCCACCTCCTGGAGAGGTCCCAAGCTGCCAGGAAGCTGGTGTTTTAGGCGTGTTACCTGGCCTTATAGGGCTTATACAGGCAACAGAAACAATAAAACTAATACTCGGATTAGGAAATCCATTAAAAGGAAGACTGTTATTGTATGATGCTTTAGCTATGTCCTTTAAAGAAGTAAAGTTAAATAAAGATCCCAATTGCCCTTTATGCGGTAAGAACCCAAAAATTAAAGACCTAATTGATTACGAACATTTCTGTTCTGGCATATAAAATGGCAAAAGAAAAAGCAACTATAGTTTTTTTTAGCGGAGACCTAGATAGAGCGCTTGCTGGCATGATAATAGCTTTAGGGGCTGCTGCAAAGGGAATGGATGTAAAACTATTTTTTACATTCTGGGGCCTTAATATTATAAGAAAAGACAAGCTTTTTGTTGGAAAAAATTTTGTCCAAAGAATGTTTGGCTTTATAAATCGCGGAGGCTCAAATCACTTAAAGCTTTCAAAGTTCAATTTTTGTGGTGCAGGCAAAGGATTGATAAAGGGTTTAATGAAAAAATACAATATCAGGGATATCCCAGAAATGATAAAAACACTAAAACAATTGGGAGCGACATTTCAAGCTTGCGATACATCAATGGTATTGATGGGGCTGAAAAAGGAAGACTTTATTGATGAGGTCTCAGAAATAGCAGACATATCAGACTTCCTAGATAACGCAACAAAAAGCAAGATTAATTTATTTATATGAAGTTTGTATGAAACTAGTCGTTCTCTACCCTTGGAGCCAAAATAAAACTCATCGTAACTTTGTCTATTGTTTTGTATTCAAGCTTTAAAGGATAATCCTTGTTGAATTGTATTGTCAAGTCATCTGCTAATTTGCTTGAATTTATCATCTTTTTCAGATATTCAATGCTGTATTTTGATTTAATAGGGTCTTGGCCATCAACATTTATCTTTGTTGAGTCGCTTTCATTAATATCTATCTTTGCCTGGCTTAAATCTCCTTCAGCACGGATAGTGAACTTGTTAGGCTCTCCAATAAAACTAACACTCTCAGCAACAATATCCGCATCTTCAATTGCTTCGTTAAACAATCCGGGATTAGTTTTAATTGTAACTGGGAACTTTAAATCAGGAATCTTTTGTTCTTTTTCTTCTAATTCGATTATTGGAAGGCTGAAAGCCCTGTTTGAAATTCCCTTTAGGGTTATTTTTAGCTTATTGTTAGGATCCAGCTCAAGGCTTAACATATCATTTGGGTTAGCCCTTCTTAATATCTGCTTTAGGTTGCTTAAATTGATTCCGATCTCAACATCTTTTTTAACGTCATACTCTGTAAAACATGAGCTAAACAGCCTAAAAATGACCATTGCAACATTAGCAGGGTCCATAGCTACTAACTCGATAGCATCTTTATTAATTTTAAACCTTGCTTCGTTGACAAGATCAGAAATAATAGAAATACTGTCCTTAAGATATTTAGGTTCAGCTAAAGTTAGTTTCATAAAAACACCCCCACTATGCTCGAGTATTATACCCCTATTTAAATAGTTTGTTGTTCTTTATTATACAAATAGGAATAAATCGGCTAACCAATCTTCAGCCTGTCGCCGTCATGCATCACATGCACATCTTCATCCAATTTATACCCTTTCTCAATGGCCAGATCAACTAATGCTCCTTTCATGCTGTCATCGCCATGAGCTGGGATGATATGTTTAGGCTTTACCATATTTATCAGATCCCTTAAATCCTCCCTTGCAGCATGGCCTGATTGATGAATGTCAAGAAAAATCCTCACTTTGAATTTCTTGAGCTTATCTTCAAGCAATTTTCTGTTCTCCAAATTAACTGGACTTGGAATGATAGTGCATGAGAAAATTATGTTATCCTCTGGTGAAAATCTGAATGGAAGCTGCTTATCAACCATCTTTGCCAAAGTCGATTTTGGCTCTCCTTGATGCCCTGTAACCACCAGCAGATATTTTTCTTTGCCTTTTCTTTCAATATCCTTTAGCTTCTTTTTTATCTTACTTCCATATTTAACGATTTCAACCTGGCTTGAGAAATCAACCAGCCCTATAGCCTCACCGGCAGCAACATATTTAGCCAAGCTTCTTCCAAGAAAGACTATCTTGCGGTTCATCTTCTTTCCAAATTCGATTATTGATTTCAAACGGGCCAAATGAGATGAAAAAGTCGTAACAATAACAGCTTTACCGCTTGAATCAGTGCCTAGAAGAACATCTCTTAACATCTCCCTGGCTACAGTCTCACTGGGGGTTTTAATCGGATTCTTGGCTCTTGTGCAATCACAGATTAATGCAGTCACCCCTTGCTTGCCCAGCTCTTCTAATTTATGGTAGTTTGGCTTTTTGCCAATTACAGGATGGTTGTCAAACTTAAAATCATTTGCATACATAATAATGCCGTACTTTGTATGAAGAGCAACCATAACTGTCTGAGGCGTGGAATGAGTCATGTTAATAAACTCAATCTTTAAACTTTCGTTAACATGGTAAACAGAATTTGCGCATAGGGTTTTAATCTCATTCTTTATTGTTATTTTATCATCCCTGCTGATAGACTTTACAACCTCTACTGTGAAAGGAGTAGCTAGAATAGGAGCATCATACTTCTTAGCCAAGAAAACCAAAGCGCCAACATGATCTAAATGAGCATGAGTTGGTATAATCGCCCTAACATTGCCTCTCCATCCCTCTATAACTGAGTCATCTGGTACTGCCCCTACTCTTAATAACTCTTTTGCCGAGACATTATGGACATCCTCGTCATCTGTATACCTTATATAGCTGTCGAGATGCAAGCCCATATCTAGAATTATCACATCGTCGTCTACCTTGACAGCGGTCATATTCTTGCCGACTTCATTATAACCGCCGATAGCGCAAATTTCAATCATTAACAAACAATAAACTAATTAGTTTAAATAGTTTACCAATCTTGTTGTTATAATCCATTCAAAATAATATACAATATGGGATATATAATACACAAAACATAAAAAGTTATAAAATACCACTCACTGGCCATGTTTTATGCCAAATATATTGAAATTTTTGTTGCCAAATGAGACTAAATTCTTTATGATGCTTAACAGGCAATCCGATAATATATTAGAAGGAGGAAAACTTTTTTTGGATTCGGTTAATGGGTATACCCAGTTGACGCATGAAGAGAGAGAAGAGCACCAGAAAAAGATGAAAGATACAGAGGAAAAAGGCGATAAGCTTTCTAAGCAGATCATTGAGCAGATAGACAAGGATTTTATCACGCCTTTTGATAGGGAGGATATCCATGAGTTGACTGTGCTTCTTGATGACATAATTGATTCAGTTGATACAACCTTCAGAAGGATGGTAGTGTATAATCTCAACAAGACAGATAACATAATCTTGGAGCTTAATAAGATTGTGTTTGAATCAATAGAAGAGGTAAACTTAGCTATCAGAGACTTAAAAAGATTGAAAGATATCAAAGCCCATTGCGTAAAGATAGATATGCTGGAGAATCAGGCAGACAGGATATTATCTAATGGGTTCAAAACCATATTCCAAAATATTAAAGACCCGATACTCTTGTTCAAAACAAAAGAGATTTACGAGTATATGGAATCAATAACAGACAGATGCAAAGATGTTTCAATAATACTGCAGTCAATAGTGGTCAAACATGGGTGATCTAGGGTTAGTGATAATAGGAATAATAATCGCATTATTATTTGATTTTGGAAATGGGTTAAATGACGCTGCAAATGCAATATCCACAGTTGTTGCCACAAAAGTACTATCATTCAGAGCAGCAGCATTGTTATCAGCTTCTTTCAATTTTGTAGCGGCTTTTTTCTTCACAACTGCAGTTGCCAAAACAATTGGGACTGGGCTGATAGACCCAAGTTTTGTGACTGTTCCGATAATTTTGTCAGGAATGGTTGGAGCAATAGCATGGGTGTATCTTGCTACTTTTCTTGGGTTGCCAATATCAGCTTCTCATGCCTTGATAGGGGGTTTTATTGGAGCTGCAGTACTAGTTGGGGGCATTAAGGTTGTGATCCTAAGCGGGGTTATTATTGTTTTAATATTTATTTTCGCTGCGCCGATCATAGGACTTATCGGAGCAACTTTATTCTCACTTTTTGTGTTATGGATGTTCAAGAAAAAAAATCCACATAAGCTTAATAAACATTTTAAAAAACTGCAATTAGTTTCAGCATCGCTTTTTAGCTTAAGCCACGGAGCAAATGACGCCCAAAAGACAATAGGCATCATCACTCTTTTATTGTTTAGTGGCGGTTTTTTAAAAACATTCGATGTTCCTTATTGGGCAATCATAATAAGTTATCTTACAATTGGATTAGGCACGCTGATGGGGGGGAGAAAGGTTATTAAAACCATGGGATTAAGGCTTACAAAATTAAAGCCGGTAAATGGCTTTTGCGCCGAAACATCCGGCATGCTAACTGTAGTGTTCTGTTCGTTGTTAGGCATACCTGTATCAACCACCCATGTTATCTCTGGCTCAATAGTAGGAGTTGGATTAGTAAAAAGGGCAAAATCAATAAGATGGCATATCGCCAGAAACATAATGTGGGCGTGGATTATCACAATCCCTTTTTCAGCAATAGCTGGCGCTGCGACATATTCTTTCTTTGACTTATTTATTTTGTGAGAATAAGTGCGAGGAGGAGGATTTGAATTCGGGTATTGAACTTATGTTGCAATATCCCCCGTAGGCACTAAGCCAATAGATGACTTACAAATGATCTTTTCATCGCACCCTATATGAGCACTCAATCTTCAAATGCCTTGAGTCTATCCCGTTTGGCCGCTCCGGCATCCTCGCATAAAAACCTTTAGAATTAGTTAGTTATATTTAAACTTTTATACAATGCTGTTTAATTTGCTTTCGATATCCCTTAGCTCTTTATCCAATTTGTCAAGCTCGCTAGCGGTTTCAGCCTTGACAACCACCTTTTTTTCAACTTGCTTTACTAATCTCACTTCTTTAGGTTTTGGCTTAGCTTTAAGGCCTGTTTTTGGCAGCTCATCTTTCATGTCATTGACAAGGCTAGAAATTTCCCTTAACAGGCTTCTTAATCTAGCTGTGTTCTTGATCTTTTCATCTCCGATACCCTTTAATTTCTCATAGCTCTGTAAATTTTCAATGGAGAATTTTACTGATTCGAGGATATTCCTCCTTAACTCAGCATTATTATCAATCCCTACAAAAAAAAGCTCGTTATCCTCTTTCATTTTCAGATATTTTCCTGGAATAAAACATTATCAATATAATCTACCCTGTTTTTGATGTTTTCAAGTGTGTTGTTCCATATGTCCAGTTCAGAATCCTCCTGGTTTTTCAACTCCTCTAATCGCGCCAAGACATCTCTTGATTCGCCTATCTTCTCTTTGATTAACCCGATTATATCTATAACATCTCCATAATTTTCAATCTTAACAAACACCCTTGTGCCACTCATTTTCCTTCGAACAAGCTTTTATCCAAAAAATTGAGTTTTCTCTGGATATCTTCCATCCTAGCATGCCATCTTCCAATCTCTTTGTCCCTATTGTCCTTTAGCTCATATAACTTTTGCAGGGCATTATCAGCAGCTTTTATGGAGTCCTTGATAGAACTCATCTCTTCCAAAATATCCCTATATTTATCAACTTCCATATAAATAGGAGAAAAATTGCTTTCTTTCTTTGGAGACAATGGCTTTTCAATTTTTGGCTTGGGCATCTCTGGCTCCTCAACTACTGGTTCTGGATTAGGCAAACGATTAGGCAAACTCATTCTTGGCGGCTCAGGCAATTCTTCAGAACTAAATGAGGGTATAGATGGCATCTCTGGCAAAGAAGGAAACTCTCTTTCCAAGCTGGGCAAATCGCCAATAGGGGGAGCAGGAGGCAAATCTAGCTTATCCTTCTTCATAAATCTCAAAAAACCCATTCTCTACCACCTCCATTTAATATTTTAATATAACTCTTATCCTTATTAAAACTTTTGGTAGCATTTTATAATAGTAACTGGATACTAATATGTCAGAAATATACCATCAGTCTCTTAAAAATCAGAGAGTTCTAATATGCTCAGAAAGCTTTGATTTCTGACATATCTGACTGATGGACAAATTCCAACACTCTTTGTGTTCATGGTATATTTCTGAGCATGCTCAAAAACCACCATAAAATCAAGGTGGCTTCAAACATGCCACCAATCTAAGATATATGGTTTTTGACAACATTTAAAAACTGCAAAGTAAACTCGATTGTTATGATTGCGAGGTTTAACATAGATGAAAGAAGCTTTGTTTTATATTAACCTAACGGACAAAGTGCAATGCCGTATCTGCCCTAGAAACTGCATTATCCTAGAAGGACAAAGGGGTTTTTGTAGAGCAAGAGAAAACATAAAGAATAAACTTTACTCCCTGGTGTATGCTAGGCCCTGTTCTATCAATCTGGATCCGATAGAAAAAAAGCCTTTGTACCATTTTTACCCATCGCATAGATCTTTATCCGTAGCGACTGTTGGCTGCAATATGGCATGCAAGCACTGCCAGAATTGGGAGATATCCCAAGCAAACCCTGGCTCATTTCCATCAAGAGAGCTAATGCCAGAGCAGATAGTCAATATGGCGGTCAAGGGAAATTACAAGAGCATATCTTACACATACACAGAGCCGACAATATTCTATGAGTATGTTTTGGACACAGCAAAACTGGCAAAGAAAAAAGGCATAAAAAATGTAATCGTCAGTAATGGATTTATAAACCCAGAGCCATTAGTTGAATGGTGCAAGTATATAGACGCTGCCAACATAGACCTAAAGTTCTTTGATGATGCCATTTATAGGGAAATGACAACTGCTTGGCTGGATCCTATTCTAGAAACAATAAAAACATTGCACAAAAAAAAGGTTTGGCTTGAAATAACCAATCTGATAATCCCTGCTTTAAACGATAAACCAAAAATGATTGAGAAAATGTGCAAATGGATTACAGATAATATTGGTGTTTCATATCCATTGCATTTTACAGCGTTCTATCCAACTTACAAACTAAATAATACACCTCCAACATCAACAGAAATGCTGCTCAAGGCCAGGGGCATAGCGCTAAAAGCAGGGATAAAATATGTTTATGTTGGGAATGTTTATGCTGATGAAGCAAACAACACATACTGCCCTAAATGCAAGAGATTGCTAATAGAAAGAAGCGGTTTTTCAGTGATGCAAAATAATATCAAAAAAGGAAAATGCAGCTGCGGCAATAAGATAGATGGATTGTTTTCATCACAATAAACTTTAAATATAACCGCTTGTATATCATTTTTGAATGGCAACAGACGATCTATTCGGTCCGAGCAAAGCAGAGGAGAAAGGTATTGGGCATGACATTCTAACCCTATTGAAATCTTTTAAGAATATATTAATAAAAAGCTTTAGGGTAAATCTTCTTGTCATCATTATCCTTGTGGGGATTGTGGTTGCTGGAACAATCTATTCTAAATATCCTTCAATAACAGGAGCTGCTATTGGTTTAGAATGCAAGCAGAATACAACATGCCAAGAATGCCCTATTTGCTTAACGCCTCCCAAACCAACATGTGATGAGCTCAATTGCACAACAGAGGTTGTTAAAGAGGTAGATGTAAACAAGTTCTTTTATGTCTGCGAGGGAAGCGGCCAAATTGTAAACAAAAGCGAAGACTGCAAAACCTTGTTGCCAGAGATTAAATCTTCTTTTGTTGAGACCGCTAATAATGTAACATTCTCGATTGATGACTGGGTTATAGACTTTGAAAATAAAACCACGGGAAGAATAAAAACGCTTGATTATACAGTAATCAACAGAGGGGATAAAAAATTAGAGCCAAGGATAAAGATATATTTCTACAGCGGAAGCTGGGCTGATGCTGATCATGATACAAGGCTTGGATTTTATTCAGAGAAAATGCTGGGCAAAGATGAATGGATAAGGGAATCAAAAAAGCTGAATCTTTTCTTTAGCCTTGACAAGCCCAAAGTGAGATTCGAACTTGTGAACTCTTTAACTAATGATGAAATATCTGCCATAGTCAGAGAGATAGACACTGAGTAGTTACTATACAATTTTGAGATAGATTTAAAAGATTATTTCTTTTAATATGGGTTGATGAGGAAATTTTTGATAATGGTTTTGATTTTAGCATATGTGAGATTAGCCTCAGCAGATATAATCATAACTGAGGTGATGTATAATCCAGATGATTCTTCTCAATGCCCTGACACCAATTGCGAATGGATTGAGCTGCACAATGATGGAGATGATATTGTTAATCTAAGCGGTTGGAAAATTGATGACCATATTTTTGAAGATGCAATTATCTTACCTAATGGATATTTGATTTTGGCAAGGGAGTTAATAGACTTAAATGGCGGAAAAAGTTTCGAAGCTTATTGGGGAAACAATAATTCGGCTTGGAATTCTGATGACGGAGCATATAATGCAGCAGACGGTTATTTTAGCATGAAGAATAGTGGAGAGGATACTATAATCCTTAAAAACGATCTGGGAGAGGTTATGGTCTCGGTAGATTACTCTAACAGCTTAGGAGCTGATGGCAATGGGCACACTTTAGAAATTTATAATGGAAACTGGTATGAGAGCCCTATTATCGGAGGCACACCAGGGTATGAAACCAATCATACTGCAAAAAATGGAACAGGCATAGCAGATAATACTACCGATGGCCATACACCGCCAAATCCTCAAAATGATACAATAGACTATACAAGCATCAAAATAAATGAGGTAATGTATGATCCTGAAGGAACAGACAATAATAAGGAATTTATTGAGATATACTCAGATGATGAGATTGATCTATCTGATTTTATAATTGGAGACTCTAGTTCAAATGATTCCTTAACATTATTGCAGCACCAAGATTCACATTATTATCTAATAACTGAAGAAGGATTTAACCTTTCAGGCATTGAAGCATCTGTCTATTCAGCAGGGTCAACAATAGGAAACAACCTCAATACTGAGGATTCTTTGTACCTCTATTACAAGAACGGCACATTATTAGACAACATGTCTTATAAAGATGATTGCGAAAGCGGTTACTCTCTTGAATATTTTAACGGAAACTTTTTTTGCAGCTTTTATTTAGGGGGTACTCCTGGAAAGCCGAACAGCAATAGAAGCCAGGACTATAACCTCTTATCTATTAATGAATTTCTGCCTAATCCTATAGGAGATGATATAGCTCCAATGCCAGATGGAGAATTCATTGAGTTGCATAACAAAGGCAATAACAGTGCTGATATAGCAGGATATTATCTGAAAGACAGTTTTAACCACAGCTTGTTTATTGCAGATACTTCCACATTAAACAGCACAATAATAAAAGCCGAAGGCTACCTAGCAGCATATACAAATGGCATTTCAGGATTTTTGAATAATGAAGGCTTTGAAGAAATAAGATTATACGATCCTGAAGGAAATCTTATTGATAAATTGAGCTATGCTGAATCCAAAGAGGGCTTGTCATGGTCTTTAGTTGAGGAATATTGGCAATATAGGCTGCCTACTCCAAACAAAGCGAACTTTGAAGATGAGCCAGAGATGGAATCCTGGTTTAGTATAGAAAAGATAGAAGATCTCGGTTCAGATGATGAAGCCAAATTTGGAGATATAGTCAAAGTTAAATTCCATGTTTACAAGGGGGATACCAACAAAAAAAGCATTAAAATGTATATAGAGGACAGCAAAGACCGTATAACAAAAATAACCCAAGCATCACTGGAAGATAAGTTCACTAATTATTCGCTAACTTTACCTCTGCAAATATACCCTAACTGCAATGAGAAATTTGACAATGGCCGTTATTATGTGAAATTGGGGTGGACTTCTGAATCTGAAATTGCTGATGAATTTAAAATTGAGGTCAATGGAATAAATATGGATAATTGCGATAAAATATATGTGGAAAAACCGCCTACAAAGGGAGTATTGGAATACAACCTTATAGAATATCCTGAATCAGCAGAGATTGGCGAGGAGTTTCAGATAATGGTTGAGTTAACTAATAATGATGGCATAGACCATGTTGTAGATTTGTACAGCTATGTCTATCGCGGCTCAAAATTTTACAGCATTTCCAAAGAAGCCAATAAAAAGAAAGTTCTGGTAAAATCAGGAGAAACAAAGGAATTTAGCTTATCAAATCTTGTTAAGAATGCAGAGCCAGGCCAATATAAACTAAAAGTAAGGATAAAAAGAGAAGACCAAAAAACAGAAAAGGAAATAACCAAAGAGATCACGCTGGAAAATAAAAGAGCGACAGAATCAACTGAAAAGATTGCAGCAGCATCAACATTTAATTCGGGAATGCAAGGCCAATCAACAATGTTAAGCGCAAAAGAGCAACTGGTTTATGAATCAACAGATACAAAAGCAAAAAAATTGATTCCTTATTTTATGATAACTTTATTCGTTACACTTTTGGTTATCTTAATAATAAAAAATAAAGAAAGGATTTAATGCCAGCGTAGCTGGCACTTGGGTTTAATTCCCCGACCTTTAGGTCGTTTTTTCTAGAAATTTTTTGGATAAATTAATCCAAAGACTTGATTAGACGACAAATAAAACAATTAATGGTCTATTCTCGTCGATAAAACAATATATTAGACGACAAATAAAACAATTAATGGTCTATTCTCGTCGATAAAACAATATATTAGACGACAAATAAAACAATTAATGGTCTATTCTCGTCGATAAAATTTAAAAGGTTATTTGATTATTCTAAAAATAGAAAGGACTGGGGGGGCTTTAGGTCTAAAATTGTGCCGAAGGGGGCACAAAGATATTAAAACAATTATATGAACTTAAAGCTTGTTTTTGAATTATCCAACTCCTTGAGCTTCAAAATTAAGTCAAAAGAAATAAACCGATTTTCAAAAAGACTATAAAAATCTTGATATTTAAATTATGTGAATTCGAAATTCATAAAAAATATATACTACCCCAATTACTTACAAAAAAAGCAGTTTGTTTTTATAATAGGTACATAAAAACCGCGTAGCGATGCGCAAGGTCGCTACATACAATAATTAATGTAGGAAGGTAATAAAAAGAAAATAGAAAAATTTGTCGTCAATAATAATGCTTAAACCGAAAAATTGTTATATTAGTTAATATTCCCATTTATCAAACGAGATGTTATGTGTCTCGTTAATTAATGGTGTCAAATAACCCCTCAAGGGGTTGAGCAACACATATAAAAAATTGAAAAGGTGATGAAAAAAAGAAAAGGAAAAACAGAAAAAAATGAATAATGAAATTTCATCCTTCTCTTAGTAGAAGTGATTAGGTTTTAGTTTAAAAAACCTAAAGCACCTTTCAGGAAGATAAAAGGACTTTTCCTTCATAAGAAAAGGTTAGAAAAGGAACATGAAAGAAGAAGAATTAAATAATAAAAAAAGAAAAGATGAATATGAAAATTAAAAAAATAAATGGGGTAAAAAATGAAAGGGTAAGGAAATGAAACTCAATAGCTCTAAGAAAAGAGCCTTTAAGGAAGATGGAGCCAAATTTAGATTGTATGAATAAAATGGTAAACCTAAATATAAATGAAATAAAGGATATGCGGGAATATTTTGAAGACCTTTCTGATGTAAGGGCAAGAGAAGTCAAGGAAGACATAAAAAACTTCAAAAAAAAGATAGGGGTATTAAGAAATGTAATATGTAAAGATCCAAATGATTATACGGAGATAAAAAAGACAATATATTTTTTTGTGCATAATCTTAAGAAAGCAACTAAATATATTAAGTTTTTAGATAAAAACAAAAAGTTATTCAGAAAAATAGCGTGTAGTGTACTAGAAGAGCAAATAGTGGACCATAGGCATAGAAGTACAAGTAAAATAAACAACTTCAAAGATAGTAACTTAGAAAATTTAGCATATATAGGTTAATTAAAAATAAATATGAGAGTTTGAAGTAAAAAGTGATGAAAACATCAACAAAATTTAAATAATGAGGGTAATACCCCTAAAGGAGGAATTGTAATGGAAACAAAAAATTCAAATTTCAATCGGTTGCTAGTTCACCCTAATTTCAAGGGTACAGTCAAAGAGATTAAAAGTAAGGATATAGCGCTGCCGCCAGTTTCGGCACATGTTACTCTAGAGCTACAGAACTACATTTTTCCACCCAACGGTCAGTTGGTGACTACAGTAGAAAATCTAGCACCATATGATTTAGATGCAAAGAATGGGCAGCGTGTTGCAGCAGAACATGGACCTATTGCTGCCTACGACGAGTCTATAAATAGATTTTCTAGTCTTGAGGGAGATGCATATTTTACTTCCCATTCCTTGGTGTTATTAGGGACTAATGATTTTCTCCCAGTAAATTTACTAACCTTGTATTTTTATACACGTTCCAAATCTATAACCCAAAAAGTATCCTACATCAAATACTCTATCGACCCAGATATAGACTCAAAAAAGGACTTCATAAGAGATAAGATAGGGTTCTTGGAAGAAAATACACCTGAAGGATGTATATTACTTATTGATGGTCCACTAATTGGCGGTGACGTATACACTATTATGATAGGTGCGATAAATAGATTCCTTGAAAAGAAAATATTGCCCGCGTTCTTCGTCAAGAACAGTTCAAGCAACCTCGTTACAGACAATATTCCTGCTTTGAGTGGCAAGTTCAACTCTGATATACATTGGGCCTACAAATTTTTGAAGCCTGGGCAAAGGACGAATTTCTTTTTGTATGCTGACAAGAAAAATCCTAAGAACGCAAAGATATTCTGTTATTTCAAGGGATTTAATATAAGCCCTCAAAGGATCGAATTTCATGTAGCAACCTTTGAGAAATTTAAGGATGTGATCCCAAACCTTATGGATATGATATATTATCTTATGATTGTGCAAGGGGACAAAAAAAATCCTCAGATAAGGCCTATTGCGATAGCTGAGAAATATGCGAGGGAAACCCTGAAAATGATTGATTTTAATAAATTGATGTATCATGCGGGAATAGTCCCTACAATGAATCAAACTAGGTTTGCGTGGTGAAAAAAATGAACTGGATAGTAGTTGGTGAAGAAAAAGGAAAAATTAAACTGGTTTCAAAAGCGAATGTAAGTGGAATTTTACCAAAAGGATCTTACCTTACTTTGGAAAAAGGCAATTCTAAATTTATTTTGCGTGTGGATGACACAGAACAGACAGAACCTTATAATCCTTCCCCCATGGTAGTGGATATGGATCTTAGTCCATTACTACAGGACCAAAAGTGCAAAAATATAATTTATGCGTACAGGGTTAAGGATATAACTAACCGTGAAGATGGCCTTATTGATTATATAGAACCGCAGTCTGAGGCAAGAAGATCAACACAAAAAGAAGTTGATTTAGCAATGAGTGGGAATAAAAATGGACCTAAGGTTTTTCTTGGAACTGTTCATGCAAGTCAGAATCAGCTATTAATAGATGAGGGTGGAAAATTTATCACAACAAACTTGCCTGATGAAATGTTTTTTCATCAGATGCTAATTTGTGGTAAAGTTGGTAGTGGTAAGACAGTCGCCATGAAAGGTCTTGCACAGTATTTTATTGAAAAATTTGAGGGTGCTGTACTTGCAGTGAATGTAAAGGAATCTGATTTGCTGCAAATGAATAAAGCTTCAAATACTAGTAATAAACAAATTAAAAAAGAATGGGAGGTATTAGGCGAGGAACCGCATGGCATCGATAACTTTGTAGTTTATTATCCTGCAAACGTTGAGATAATGACAACAAAGAAAGTTGATTTTGATTTTACCAAAAAAATTACGCTTAATGTTGCGGAAATAGATCCAGACGCCTTAAGTGGCCTTTTGCAGAATGTATCTGATGTTGCTGCTCAAACTCTGCCAAATATTTTTCGTGCTTGGTTAAACAAACAAAAAAAGAAGAAAGACGCAGATTGTGTAACTTTCAGCGAATTTATAAATTATTTTAATAATGGAGAGGAAACTCTTGAATTTGAAACCTTAAATTCTCGTGGTGACGAGAGTTTTATTAAATTACCAAGAGGAACTTTTGAAAATATAAGAAGAAATTTTGATACTGCTGCTGAATTTTTTGACAATGAATCAGCAGATTCTCTTACAGAAGCAGATATCCTAGTTCCTGGAAAGATATCAGTAATTGATGTAGCCGTTAAGAATGGAAAGCAGTTTGGTGCAATTCTGCTTAGGGACTTACTTCAGAAAATTGTTACAGCGAAAAGTGAGAACAGGTCTGATGCACCTATCCTGATAATTATTGATGAAGTCCATTCGTTTTATAGCACCGATGCTATGGAAAGTGCATTGGGAGTGTTAGACCTAATCTGTAGAATAGGAAGGAGTATGAAGATTGGAGTAATCTTTGCCTCACAAAACCCGGATGATATTTCAAAGGGATTGTCGAGTGTCATAAACACAAAAATATTCTTTAAATCAGATTCAAGTGCTGCGAGGTCGCATGGAATATCAATAACTGCGCAAGAAATGGAAAGTTTAAAGACTGGTTTTGCTGCAGTCTCAATCCATGATCTGCCACAGGCAAAGATTATTAAATTCCCGCTCTCTTTTGCGGGAGTGTTGGAGTGAGGAGGATAAAAATGAGTGAGGAATCATCGATAGAGGTTTTTTTTGAAACACTGTTTAATGACAAAACTGAAAAGAAGATTATGAACCTAATTATCGAAGGCAAAGACGCTGATGAGATCGTAGAAACCCTTGTGAGTTCAAGGAAAGGTGAGTAAGATGATAGAGTACAATTATCTTCTAGAAAGGGATACTGGAGATGAGATTAGGAAGTTCAAACCTGAAAAGATACCCAAGAAACTGGATAATCTTACCTATATTGAAGGTCCTAATTCTTCAGGAAAGAGCACTCTACTGAATATAATGGCGCTTGGATTTTATGGACTTGAAAATAGTAGATTGAATCCAGCATTGAAGGATAAACTGAAAAGTTTGATGAGTTCAAGTCATCAAAAACTATCGTTTACCATAAAAATCACTAGCAAAGATAGAAGCTTACAGTTGATTAGTGAGAAACCGTCCTTAGACAAACCAGAAATTATAGTAAAAGAAATCAACAAGAAGGAAAGGTTACTGCGGGAAGAGGCCTTTCAAAGGGATTACAACCTAATTTATGATATTCCTGACAATCCTACTCAAAGGCTGAACCAACTTATAGATGATATTAAGGGTGCCCAAACAAGGTATGGGAATTTTGTTGGTGGACTAAGAGAAAATGTACGTAGAACAATCACTGAAATAAGAAGTAGGAGAGACCCGGTTAGAATAACTGATCTAACCAACCAGCTTGAAGAAACCAAGAAAGAATCTGACTTAACTACCCAGACAATCAAAGGTCTCGGAGAAAAATTGAAATCTTTGCAAGCATATACCTACCATATGTTCTATCATCAATACAGGGAGAGATGCAAACACGTTCAAGAAAAATTGGAAGAACTGGATAAGAAATCAACCAAAGCAGAAAGAAAGGTACGAACCGATAACAAAGAGTATAGTCAAAATGTAGCGACTGCACAAGGCATCATCAATCAAATGCAAGAATCTTTCAACACAATAACCACCCTATTGAACATTGTTTTGCCAAAAGAAGAAAAGCACTATCTAAAGATTTGGGAGAAAATTAATCTTGATGATGCAATTCCTAACATAGGATTTGAAGAACAATTTGAAGAGATTATCATTCATTTCAAGAATGTCCTAGCAAAGCAGACAGATGAACTAAATAAGGACAAGGCAACTAAGGAATCAGAATTTATTT
>CAZKBD010000007.1:27209-40506 GCA_964550945.1 uncultured Methanosarcinales archaeon | reverse complement strand
TTCTGTTATCTGCCTTATCTACTATGCTGACATTATAGAGGTAAGGCTCGTTAGAATTTAAGTAGCTGAAGTTTATTGCCCTTTGCAGATTGCTGAAGTTTGTCGCATTTATTAGCTGGGTTGAATTGTATAAAAAGAAAGTGATGTTCTTCTCGTTTGTTTCGTTTGCGCTTACATTGACAAATATCCAGTCTAGATTAACAAATGTGTTGTTGTCGGATGTTGGGAATGTGAATCCTATAGTGGGTTCTATTGTATCTACGCTAACAACCCATATTTCTGAAATGTTTGTATTGCCAAAGCTATCAGAGCAGTTAACATCCCAATTATAAGTTGCTTCACCTAAATTGGTTAATGTGAAATTGTTTGGTATTGCCTCAAATATTGTGTGATTTGTTTGATTTAGTGTGCCATTAATAATCAATGAGCAGTTTGAGACATTATGGTTATCATTGGGCGTGTAATAAAATACAACATTAGCATCATTATCCCAGCTGTCATTCTGAGGATTATTCAGGGCAACAGTTGGATAACTGAAGTCATTCACAATTATATTTGCAGATGGCGTTCCATTTATATTGGAATATGTTGAAGTTGCTATGCACCTGATGTAATTATCCTTAGTTATTTGGTTTCCTCTTAGTGTGAAGTTGATTAACTGTGATGAATTAATCTGGCCCAAAACCTGGGGATTAGAGCCGCCAACATAAATTAGGCGGCCTGTTGAATCAGTTATATCAGTCCAGTTAAAGCTGCTTGCATTGTTTTGGATATAAACCTGAGTGTTATAGCACCAGCCCTCAGTGCAATTTACTTTGCATGTAGCATTAAAAATACTTGTTTCATTAACAGTATATGTTCCAGAAGGCGATGATAAGTTTGCAACTAAACTTCCAAGCCTGTAGGCATAAATGTCAAAACCGCTGTTGTCAGGATTATCCAAATCATGATAAAAATCAGTTGAGCGTGAATCTACTTTATTGACAAAAACTGATAGCCTTAAAGTGTCTCCTGAATCAAGATAGATTTCATATGCGGGGCTGGAGCAGCTCCCTGTTACCTGCCCTTCAGCGTCTGGGATATAGGCAGTTGATTGGTGCACACACATTTGCGTATAGCCAGAGCCATTGTTATATTCCAACTTCCAATAAGCATAGCCCGCACTAGCCCTTCCAGCATCAAAATATCCATCAAATAGGGCAGTTGTTGAAGAAGGTATTAGCAAGCCATTTGGCCCAAAGTTAGCATCATTAACCAATGTTGCCTCAACAAACTGATAAAGCCCTGTTGAGCCTGCTCCTAAACTTAAAGTTACCCTATCTGCATTTGCCTCTGCTGCGTTTGAAAGGTTGATATACTGTACTGTTGTTGCTGCAACTGCTCCTGGCTTAGTTTCATAATATCTTAATTTAGGCACTGCGACATTTAAGCTGATATTTCTCATTGGTGATTGGTTAATATTGCCTGCATAATCAGTGCAGTTAATGCTCCAGTTGTGCTGGCCATTTGTGAGTACATAGCTTATTGTTTGAGATGTGTTTATTGTTATTGTCGTATCAGTATCTACTAAAGACCTGTCTATTATCAGGGAGCAATTCCTGATATTAAAATTATCAGTTAAATTATAATTAAAATTCACCGAAAAAGAGCCTGTGATTAAGCTGTTATTTGAAGGGCTTTCAAGATAAATGTTTGGCTTGATGTTATCAGTCGCATATGTAAAAATCTGGGTAGAGTTTCTATTATGGTGAAGAGTATCATAAGCCAATACTTTCCAGTAAAACAATGTATTGTCATTTAATTGCCCTGCTGCATCAACCTGGTAGGTTGTATTGGAAGAATTGCCAACTACAAAATACTGGTTATCAATAGAGCCAAATTCTGGTGTTGTGTCAAAAATTACAGTATAATTGGCAAAATTTGGCTCATTTGCTGGAGTCCAGTTAAGCAATGGCGTCCTGTCTGTTGAATATGTGTCATTTTCAGGATATGACAAGTTAAATTGTCCAGGAGCATTTGTATCAATATCTATTGTAAAATTAGTCTTGTTGAAAGCATTATTGCCTGCTTTGTCATGGCATATAACATTCCAGATATGATCCCCATTTTGAAGAGTAGTAGTATTAAAGCTGTTTTTAATGCCATTATTAATGTTAACAGCTGTCTGGTTTATCTGCCATGCGCCAGAAAAATTACCATATAAGGAGCAATTTTGCAGATTGATATCAGATGGTGTAAAATTAAATTGCACATCTGTCCTGCTTACATGGGTATCATTAATCGGTTCATTTAAATCCACAGCGGGGTTAATAGAATCCAGTATAATAACTCTAGTTTCTGTTGAATTTTCAAAGCCAATCTTGTCTATGTGAGTCACATTATAATAATATGCCTCATTTGTATCTGTTAAGCTGCTGAAATTAATATAAGTTGTTCCATCAGTGTAGTTTGTGTTATTCAGCAGATTGAATGCTGAATCATAAAGGTAAAATCTAGTTACATTTTGATTGTCATCTGCAATAGAAAC
Organism: uncultured Methanosarcinales archaeon; assembly: GCA_964550945.1. GTDB lineage: Archaea > Nanobdellota > Nanobdellia > Woesearchaeales > CAZKBD01 > CAZKBD01. Next base: position 37,979 of record CAZKBD010000007.1, on the reverse strand, counting down.
ATTAACATAGATCCAGTTTCTGTTGTAATAGCTGTTGTTGTCAGCAGTTCCTGTTGAGAAGTTTATCTGGGGCGCTGTTGCATCTAAGGTTATTTTCCTTGCTTCAGTTGTATTTTTGTTAGCTGCTTTATCTCTCACAGTTACATTATAGAGATAATATTCATCACCGCTTAAGCCTGTAAAGTTGACGTGTCTTTGTGCTGTTGTAAAGTTGGTTGTGTTTATTATTTGCGTTGAATTATATAAGTAGAAGGTTATATTGTTCTCGTTTGTCTCTTCAACAGAAACATTGACATAAATCCAGTTTCTGGCAAAAAAGCTGTTATTTTCTGCTGTTCCTGCTGTAAAGTTTATTTTTGGCTTAGTTACATCTACATAAACAGTTAGATTAGTCTTGTTAAATGCGCTGTTGCCCGCAGAATCATTGCACCATATATTCCATAAATATGCCCCATCATTCAATGTTCTGTTAAAAGTATCCTGCTGGCCATTAACAGGGCTGTTATTTGTTTCTATTTGTTGCCATACAGTTTCATTATAGTATAAGATGCAGGCATCTATATTCGCATCACTGGGGGTATATTTAAAATCGATATTGCTGCTCGAGCTCCAGCTATCGTTTAATGGTAAATCTAGGTTTACTACTGGATTTGTGTTATCAATCTGAATTGAAACAAAGGTGGTATTCTTTAGCCCATAATAATCCGTTACATTCAGCCTTATAAAGCAGTTAAATGTGCTGTCATTGCATTGGCTCTGGCTTGAAGTGTTAAATGTGCAGTTATGATTTGCGCTGTTGCATAATACTGTTGGGCTATTAAAATTAGTATTATTGTCTAATTCAAATAAATAATTTGTAATATTTACGTCATCTGTTGAAGCTGAGGCATTTAATATTTTGATTCCATTTAAATACGAGCTGTTTAAAGGGTATGTAAATGCAGCAACAGGGAAGTCATTAACAGTTAAATTAACAACAACAGAAATATCATCCGGCGCATTGCTTGACTCAGATTTGCACCTTAATCCGTAAGTGCTGCCCCCAGCAGTTCCCCCAACTGTAATGTTAAATGTCTCGTTGCAAAAGCTGTTTGGCGCAAGATTGCCGCATGTTTTATTATTCAGATTATTTATTAGCTTGGTTGTGGTTGTTTCTATTGCCTTCCATGCTCCATCATAATATTGTGCAGATATGACCACATCATTGCAATTGCTAGTTGAATCTTCTCTGCATGTTACATTGCATGTGTGGATATAGCTGCTATTATAAGTTTCAGAAGATTCGTTCAAGATAAAGTTGGCTAATGGCGATTTCAAAGTTATGTTTAAGAATATCTGGGACACCGCAGACCAGTTAAGCAGGCCAGTTGGAATGCTGGAATTAAGGTTGCCAGCATAATCCCTTGCAAAAGTCATTGTCCAGTTATATTGCCCTTCCTCGCTGTTGTAAAGCCTTGTTGACCACACATTGCCTCCAGCATCGCCACAACCACTAGTCGCATTAGATAAGCTAATGTTCGCCAGCCCGCTAACCGGATAATTAACAGTAACATTCACTTCTTTAACATTAGAATAGCTGTCTATAACAGTAACATTCAGGCAGATATAAGTGCTAACATTAAAATTAGTTCCGTTTGTTGCCTCTTTTGATATTGCTGGATAGGTTATATCAACCCCCATCATTCTTGTTTCAGAATTATTTGTATTGTTTAATCTATCTGAACAATTTATGCTCCAGTTATATCCAAGCCCATTATCCAGAGAAATGTTAAAGATTTGGGAAGCGCTTTCTGTTATTGTTGCATTAGTTGCATTTGCCCCATCATTAATTATCAAGCTGCAATTGTAAGTCCCAATCAGGTTATCTGTTACGTTATATGCAAATGTAATATTATTGTATCTGCTCCATGTATCATTAAATGGATATTCCAAGAATAGGTTTGGAGGGGTTGTATCAATTGTAATTGCTCTTGTTCCTGTCATATTGCTGTTGCCAGCAGAATCATTCAGCCATACATAATAATTATAAAGCCCATCATGCAAGCCTGCAACTGAAAAATTTGTCCAATCAACATCATAATTCTTTGTCTGGTTTATGCTGTTGTTTAGATAAAAGATTATTTGAGCCTTGTTTGCCTCAAAATGTGTAGCATTTACAGTAAAGCTGTTTTGCGAAATATTGCTGTTATGCGCTGGTGTTGGATCGCTGTAGTTTATCTGAGGGAATAATAAGTCTATTGTCACAGTAATATTTGGGGTTATATTTATGTTGCCTGCGCTGTCATTAATGACTACGCTGAGATTATAGGTCCCTTCACTTAGATTCAGGCTGAAATTTGTAAATTTGTTTGAGCCGCCTAAATAGCTTTTAGTCTCATTAGCTTGGCCGCTGATATAAAGCACTACCTTGTCAGGATTTGCTGGACTGGCTTCTGTATGGCTGACATTAACATAAATTAACGATGTATTCTTAAGGCTGTTATTGGCAGGAGTTGGATTAAGGTAGCTTATTGCTGGAGGAGCAGCATCAACCTTCACTATCCTTATTTCAGACTGTCTGTATAAGCTGTTTGGAGAAAGCTCTGTGCAGTTGATATACCAATTAAGTGTTGTCTGCGGCAGATTGCTGACTGTTATGCTGTTTGTCTGCGTTCTATTTACATAGCTTTGGTTTTTATACCATAGTTGTGAATTCAGGTCAAGCGTGCAATTTGCAATTTCATTAAAGTCTGAAACATTAAACATAAACGCTACTGTCCTGCTTGTGGAATAGCTGTTATTAGCAGGCCCTGCAAGAGTGATGTTGGGAGCTGATATATCCGACACATTAATAAAATAGGTTATATTGCTATAGCTGTAATTTTGGCTTGTTTGATAGACTAATGTAAAATTATAAAGCCCTGGCTCAGGAAAAAAGGTATAATTTGACAACGGCGAGTATCCATCATTGAATAATGAGCCATTCTTGTATATCTGGATTGTCCTATTATCTCCTGTTACCAATGTTCCATTAACCCATAATGAAACATCCTCATTTGTTTGAATATTTTGAGCTGTATTGTTTATAGTCAGGTTTATTATTGTGTTAGCCCTGTTTACTGTAAATTCCCAGTCCAATGTATTGTTCCAGACATTTCTTGTGTCATTTGCATATGATTTCCAATAGAAAGTTCCTGCAGGCAATATCTCTGAATGGTTATATATGCCGCTCTGCGCATTTCCACTAACCCTGTTCATAGTATAATTCAAGCGTGCGCCAGAATAATTGCTCTCAAACCAGACATAGCTTACTCCAACTGTATCATTCCATGTTACATTAAAGCTGCTTCTTGTGGTTGGAGAATATGGTGAAACAAATTTGGTTTGATTAAAGCTCCAGACAGGTGATATATCTTCCAATGTTGTGACTATTGCAAATATATGGTCATGGTAAAAATCAGTGCCATCAGGGCATGCCTTATTTCCATTATATGCTGCAAAAACAACCCTTACATAGCCAGAGCCATTAAGCGCTTTAGCAACATTAGTTGCTCCGCTGATTAAGATAGATGGATTGCTTGCAGGCTCAAGCCCGGCTCCGCAGATAAAGTCATCATTATTGAAATCATTATAAGACGATGTATCCCAATCATACCATGCAAGCTTCATATAAGTGTCTGATCCTGTTGTTTTTACGCAATAGCCATCCCACGTTAGGTTTATCCCAGTTACTAGCGCTTCAGCATTAGGTATATGGATGTCCAAATACGCCTTATATGCTGTGCCCCATCCTGGGAATGCTCCATTTGACTTATACCTGCCCATCCTATAATAGCCAGCGTTATCACTTATGGTGTCAGCCAATGTTCCAGCCACAACTTCTGAGCAATTCTCAGTAAAAGAAGAAGCATTTGCCCCATTATAGGTATCGGTTGGATCAACTGCCAAATACCAAGGCCTTGCTTCATAAAAAATATTTGAATTATAGTTTATATAAGAAGGCCCAATTTCATATAATTCAGGAGTAATCAGAGGAGGTGAGGCAGTATAAGAAACTAATGAATTATTCTCTAAGTTCTGCCAAGTTAATATTTTTTTATTGTTTATTATTAATTCAGCAGCGCCACCATTATCTGTTACTGTAAAATCCTGCGGCAATAGTTCGCTAAAATTAAATATTGATGCATCAGTAAATGAAACAATTTGTATTGAAGAATTGAATGCTCCCCTCCATGGATCTGTTGTAGCTGGAGTATTCCTTAAAATATCAAATTCATAATAATCCTTAACAATAAAATAAGAGAGCATTGTGCTGTTAACATTATCTGCTGCAGCATAAACAACCATGGAGTAATTTCCTTCTAGATTTGTATTTGAGAAATTAATTTCATAAATTCCCCTCTCTGTTTCAATAATATCATTGTTTGAAGTAGAATAGAAATAAAGGCTGTTATCAGGGCTTGTGATATTTAAGCCAACTTGAGCATCAGAAACCAAATGTCCTGCTGTATCTAAAACGACAATAATGATTTCAGCTATTTCATCAGGATGATAGATCGATTTTTTTGTGTTGATAGAAGCAACGCCAGTCTCAGCAAAGCCAGGATCATTAGCTGATAGCTGTATAGCATATTCCTGCCCCGGCGTAATGTCCATGATTTTTTGCCAGCTTCCATAGCACCTTTGCTCAGAGAAATTCCAGTTTTTACATTTCCATAAGTCATGCCCTTTTGCCTCAACTATTATAGTTGCATTTGAGAAATTTAAGCCAGAGGCATCAATCGCAAATGATTTCATAACATTTTTTCCAACAATCTCTATTTCGCTTTCATTAACATCATCAAATTTCAAAGAAAATCCTTCATCCTTTTTGATGTTTATATGCTCAAACTTTATCTTTTTTATTTTTTTATTCTCAAATTCAAGCTCTAAATCATAGGTCTCGTTTTTAATTTTCTTAATTTTTTTATTCATGCCTACTGTTTCATTTTTTGAATCTTTGATATCAATGTCAAACTGGGCTATTAGCTCCTCTGGAGCCTCGATATCTCTTGCCATAAAGAACAACTCCTGAGTTGTTGTAAACCACTGCTTCACAACAGGCTCTTCTTGTTTTGGAGCTATTCTTCTGCTTCCTTTTTTCTTTTTTATTTCTTCCTGGGGCTCTTCTATAGCTTCTGGTGCTGGTTTTGTTTCTGTTTTTGCTGGCTCTTCTGCTGGTTTTGTTTCTTCAATTGGTGTAGTTGGCTCTTGAACAGGCTCTTCTATAACTGGATTTTCAATAGGCACTTCTGGCTCTATGGTTGCTGGTTCTGGTGCAGTTGTTTCATTTGGCAGAGGCCTTACAACCTGCCCGATTATTAATGGCCCATTGAACAATCCTTCAAAGAAACTAGTTATCTTGTCTAGTGCGTTCATAAAGAAAGATTTGATTTTGCTTGTTATACTGGTTATTTTTTCTTTTACTGGCGGATCATAGGTTACATTTATTTTTGCTATTTCTTCTTTTATCTGGCCTGAGCTGATTTCCATTACCAATACTTTCTCCTCATCAACTAAAAAAGGCCTGAATAAACATTGGATTTTTTTCTTTCCCTCTTCAATAATAATATTTTTATTTTCACACTCTATTGAAGAAAGAGGCGCATCCCAGCTGCCATCTATCTCAAAAGTAAAGATAGTATCATAATCTGTTACTGGCTTATCACCAATATTTTTTATCTTGAATAAAGCATTATAGCTGGTGTTAGGAGCCATTGTCCTTGTTGTCTTGTTGTCATTTTGGTATAAATCTAGGCTTGTGTAGAAAAAGGCTTTACTTGTATTTACTTCAACCTCTTTTTTAGTTGTATTTTGGATATAACTAGAATAATCCATATAAGAATAAAACTCGCTGGATCCAATCTCACCTGGAGCCATAATGGTATAATTAATTATAAACAATTCATCCGCGGCTAAGCTGTTAATTAGCATATTTATTGTATTATCAACAATATAAGAATCTTCTGGCTTATCAATTACTGCCCATCCTTCCTCATACACATCCACAACTGTAAAATCAGATATATCTATAGAGTTATTATTCCACAAAATCAAGCTTATTGGCATGGTTTTATTTACCCCCACACCGCTGCTATGCTCTCTTATTAGTTTGATATTTGGTTTTATTTCTTCAGCTATTTCTATTCCCGTAACATTTATCATAAAGATGTTAGAAATTGTGATAACCTCAGAATCATTAGCTGTGATAAACATAAAACTAACGCCAGTAAAATTATATTCTGGAATTAAAGTTAGAATATTGTTGTTTAATTCTGCAGATAGGTTATCAGGTTTGTAGTATGAATAAATCAAAGTATCCTCATCAGGATCAAAGCAATATCCATCTAAATCCAATGTTAAATTCTCATTTTTATTAATTGTGAAATTAGGAATTATATTGCAGATAGGTTTATTGTTTGTCAAATTTGTTAGATTGCTTTGCAAGACTTCTAATATTGAAATATTAAAGCTAGGCATAACAGTTATGGTTTCTTGCGAAGATTCTGTTATTTTGCCAGCAAAGCTTACATTAAGCAGATAATCTGCTGGCAGCATAGGTGCGGTATTTATATCAAACTGCACATAACCTAATGGGTCTGTTAATCGTGTATCAACTAAGCTGTCATTAAAATACACACTAACACTCTCGAATGGCAATGGGCTGTCATCAATGTAGCTGAGTGTCGCTCCTATCTCCAATAAGTCTCCTCTTAGGACAGAAGGTTCTTCTTTTAGGTAACTAGCTACCTTGGTGTAGGTTATTATCTCATTAGGCTTTAAAAACTTTGCAGGCAGATGGTTTAGCTCGCTGTAGATTATCTCTGAATAAGGATTTTCTGATTCAATGTCATAATCAACATAAATAACCTGAGCGCCAATTGTACTGTTATAAGAAGCATCATATCTTCCATAATACACATTAAACGTTTCATTCCATTGGTCAATAGATGGCTCTAGCTCAACAAAATTGCAGGTTTTTTGCTCGCCATAGCATAGTGTAGTAGTTTGCCCGTTATCTATTGAATGTATGAACCATCTTGTTCCTAGCTTGCTATAATTTATGCCCCAGCTGAAATTTGCATATTCAACTGTATAGTCTATTACACCATCAATTGTTTCAGTTCCATCATTATCCATATCAAATGATGTCCCATTTTTATAAGATAAATTAACAGTAATAATCTTATTTGATTGATTTTCAGAATATCCGCCAATCATCTGGATAGATATGAATGATATTGCTAACAAAACAACGATAAATATAAACGCAAAATATCTTATTTTAGTTAAGCCTTTCACATTCCTTAATATATGGTCTTTAATCATTTGATTTATTTTTTATTCTGTTATAACATGTCCAGATTGTCCTGTCGTCTCTTCCCAAAATATCCGCAATCTCGCAATTGCTGAGTTTATGCTTCTCTTTCAAGTGTTTGCAAACAGCCTCTAATGGCCCAAACCTTCTGTCTGTGAATATAGAAATAGGAATCCATGTGCAGTCTTCATTAACCTCAAGTTTTTCAGAAAATTTTTGTTTTACCTTGTTGTAGGTTGTCCAGATTAATCTGGCATCCCTATTAAGCAGCGATGCAATCTCATTATACCTAAGATTATGATGCTCTTTTAGGTACTTAGTAACAACCTCAAGAATTCCTAATGATCTTTCTTTAAGGATTGAAGAAGGTATTTTTATAGAGTTATCACTCTCAATGTTTTTCTCCACTAACACCTTAACAATTTCAGGAAAAGAAATGCCGTGCTTATTGATTATGTTGCGGATAGAGCCATTTATTATGTTCAGGTTTTTCTCTAAATCAATATATGCTAAACCCTCTTTTTTTACATTCATTAACTTCCCTTACCACTCCCCCCATCTAAAATCTTGAATATCCTTATATTTAAACCTTTCTTTTTTTACATATTGTGTAAGAGTCTTTCAATAAAAATTCATATCATGTAAGAATAATTTACATATTATGTAAGAAAGAGGACTAAGACCATAATAAATAAGAATCTATTCTAAAGCGCTTTCAAATTCCTTTCTCTTCCTATTAATCTCTATTTTTAGCTCCATACACTTAGTATATGCTTCTGGTTTCAATTCTTTGGGCAGGTTTCTGTATAACAGCTCTATCTTAGGGTATATTGCAGCAGCTTTATCAAAATCATCAGTGCTAAGATGTTCTTGGCTTCTTTCAATCAGCTCATTTATCACGCTAAATTCATCTTTTGCTTTGGATAATCTTTTCTCTGTAAAATAAATATTCCTGTTTTTTTCTAATTTAGGTATATCGGGGTAATTTTCTAAATTAAGCTTTCTTGTTTTTTTTGGTGCTCTTAATCTTGATAGCTTTAGCCCAATATTATCCCTAATTGTTCCAACATCTATCCGGGGCATAAAGAAATAATAGCTTATCAAGACAGCAATAACCAGGATTCCTGCTAGAATTAATAGCATATTCCCCTTAGTAAGGCCTATAGATCCAGAAAATAGAGAGAATATTGAATACCCTGTAACTTTTGATGTGCCTAATTGCAATGGCCCGACAAGAATCACACTGTTTATTTCTTTTATTTTGTTTATGTCAGTCTCATCTTCGATTGAATACTCTATAGTTTGGCCTTCATAATTAAGCTCTGTAAACCCCCACTTGATTATTGTGGGTTTATCTTCTACTTTTTCGTAATCGTCTGGTTTAAAACTGATTTTACTAATATCGCCTGCCCAATTTTCAGGGAAGATTTCCATAAATATTACGTCCTTGAGAGAGCTGGGATCCTGCCTGGAAATCTTTTTGCTAACAAACGTTAGCTTTTTGGTATTTTCATCGAGGTATTTAATCTTCAAGGATTTAATCTTCACCTCAATATTTATGGTCGCTTGCACTTGTTCATTAAGGTTAATATAATTTTTCTTTTCTTTGTCATTGAAGTTATTGAACAACAAATCAACCGCTAGCTTAGTATCATCTCTATTTATAGTTTGTACGAACTCTGCTTTCTCTAGGAGTTCTACCTCCTTTGGCATTGTTTGCCTAATCATTTTTATCTCCAAATCAAACTTGCTTAATTCAGAGTCTAACTCAGAAGGAGCTTTGTATTCTAACTTTAGATTCTCCAGTTGATTTTTCGATGATCCGATAATATCTTTTGTTTTGTCAATTTCAGTAATCAAGCCTAATGTGTCAATTAGCTCTTTTTTCTCACTTTCGCTATCCTTAAACTGGGATTCAATCTCTTTTAGGTCTATTTCCAATACATCAAATTTTTTAATCATATCATTAACATTTACCACCAAATTTGGCGGCAGCAGCTTTGGTTCTGGTTGAGTTATTGGAGTTATATTTTCAATAACCTCTTTTTGCCCTTCTTTTATAGCTGTAATGTACACCTCCTCAGATAAAGGCCCTATATTACCAGCATTATCAACAGCGTTAACCTTATAATAGTAAGTAACCCTATTTGTGGTTGATTCATCCACAAATTGGGTGTTATTGTTTGTGGACCCATAAAAATCTATATAGCCAACATCTTGGCTTATGGCCCTGTATATTCTGAACTCGTCAATAGGCTCTCCATCATAATACCATCTAAGCCTTACATTTCCATCTGAGGTCAAAAGCGGCTCAAGATTTATAGGCACATTTGGTTTCAATGTATCAACCAAGAATATCTTGCCTTCTGTGATAATCTCTCCTTTTGTCCCTAAATAATCTGCGCCAGTAAAATAAAAAGTTCCCACCTTATTGTCATTATTGCTAGTGATTATCATATACCCTTTCCACAAAGAGCCTGAACCAGTTAAGGAAACTAAGCTTTTTGAATCAGGGGCATCATTAAAGCTATAGCTTAAAGCAGGCGCTTTTGGTAAATTTTCTGATGTCAAAACTGTTACTTCAATTACCCCTGTAGTTACAGGGGATTCGTCACTTAAGCTTATTTTTGCAGTAGGCGGCAAATCAACTGTGAAGCTTACTTCAGTTGGTTTATTCATTTCATACCCTTTTAAATCCCTGCAAGCTGCATAATAGTTGTATTTAGCTTCGGTTAATCCTACTATAAGCTGGCTATGGCTCTTGCTGTTCGTAATGCTAAATGTGTTAGATAAGTTGCTATAGGTTGTATTTGTTGTATCATATCTGCAGATTGCTTCTTCATTTGTGGTTACTGTTATTGTTGTTGAGACAGCAGTTACTATTCCTGAAGGTGATTTTGATAAAATTGTCGGAGCTGAGCTATTAACAACTCCAGTGATCTGTTTTGTGTTGATAACAGTATTATTTGCATATCTCAGTTCAGCAAGGATTTGATAGTTGCCTGAGTTTATGCCATAAACATCCCAGTAATAGTTGTAATAATAAGGCCCTGATCCAATGAAGTCTGCAGCATTGAAGTTTATAATTGCTGCGGCTGAATCAATATTCCCATAACTAAACTGCACATTACCATCAAATAAGCTTTCAGCAGTTACCATAATATTAGCTGTCTCAGGTTCACCCTGTATAATCAGAGAAGGAGCGGTTATATCGATTGAGCTACCATAAGCAAGTTTTATTATTAATAAGAGCATCAAAAAATTTATGAGTTTATGCTTCATTTAAGCAGCTCCTCCAGCAGATTTTTATCTTTTTTAACAGCCTCCTCAATAGCTTTTTCAAAATATTCGCCTAAAGGGATTTTCTTTAAAGCAGAAACTATCTTAGCTTGGGTATGAATCTTCTCATCCAATCCAATGTTTACCCTTTTCTT
>CAZKBD010000007.1:21411-27199 GCA_964550945.1 uncultured Methanosarcinales archaeon | reverse complement strand
CACCATTTTTAATAGTTTTGGCTGTATATACACTTTTATAACTAAACTTATATTTATATCTTTCTACATTCTTATCATAAAGATGACTTTTATGACTTTTAGTAATCTCCCGGTATATAGAGCATATTAAATGTTTAACTACTATAATTAATCAATTATTTAATTATAAAAGCAAACGCCAGTAACATCTGTGTAAAAAATTAATTATCTATTATATTCAATTAATTATTCTATTTAATTAGTTAATTAATCAGTAGGTTATAACTATAAAATAACTCAAAGGCATCGTCCAAAATATTAGAACCAGCTTTTTGGGATAATTGAATAATGACTAACTATTATGCCTATTGCAGCACCAACTATTAAGCCAAGAGCAAAGCCGATAACCAGCTCAAAGTAGGTTATCTCTTTACCTTTGCTTACTTGCCTTTTCCTTGATTTATCCAATTCCCTTTCAAAATAAGCAATCCTTTCTTTAATTTTTTTAATTGTCTTGTTCTTATCTAATATAATAAATAAACAATCTGCCAGTTCATTGTCATTAAGCACGTTTCGTACCCATTCGCTAAAATCATTCTTTTGCTCATTCACGTGATACTCAAAGGTATCATCACTTATATTTTCTATAGCATTTGCTAATTCGTATATATTCCTGATTACGGGACCCTTGTTAACCCAAAAGGACTCGCTCGGGTCTACATCTTTCAGAAATTTTTCGATTTTATCGATATCAAATGGCATTTTAACTATAGCAAAGGACACAATAGTTTGAGCATTATGGATATGTCCTTTGCTTATTAAGAGCAGACAACAATTATCAATATTTTTTGTCTGCTATTATAAGATGGATATTAACTAAAAAATTTTACATAGATTAACACGCCAATCGCGCTTAAGAGCAATCCAACGAATATTCCCTGAATAAACTCTTTTGAGAAGAATTTAGCTTCTTTTTGGGCATTAGCCCCTTTTTTTGCATTGTCTAATTTTTTTTCAATCCTCTCTTCAATCTCCCTGATCTTTTCCTCTCTTTTCTCAATCTCCCTTTCTTTTTCTAGAATCTCTTTGATTCTCTTTTCAGTGAGGTCTATGCTATCTTCGATTTTTTCCAGTGCTGGTTCTTGGAATTTAGTCACTCTCTTCTTTAATATCCTGATTATGCCATCCTTAGAAAGGGTATGCAATATCTCCTCAGCAAGTTCTTTTTCATGAAATACGCTTTTTATCCAGTTGCTAAAATCATTCTTTTCGTTATTTACATGATGCGTAAACGTCTCATCATCCATCTGCTCTAATATAGCTAAAAGTTCCTCTAAATTCCTTATAACTATCCCTTTTTTTGTCCAGAAATACAAATGGGGCGGGATATCTTTTAGTATAAAATCCTCTTTCATTTTTACCAATAGCTACTTTTTAAGGTAGTTCAATCTTGCTTGGATTTTTTTAAGCAGTGTACTTTTTGTTTTTACCTTTGCAATGCCTTTTGCCAGCTCCTTGTCGCCAATGATCTCATTTACCCAATTGTAGAAATCGTTCTTTTCCTTGTTCACATGGTGCGTAAATGTCCCTTCATCCATATCTTTTATAGATAAAAGCCCTTCCATGTTGCTTATTACCTGCCCATTATTAACCCAAAAACGGTGTTCAGAATCTACCTCTCTTAAATAGGAATCCTTCTCTTCTTTTGTAATGTGTTTCATTTTACCACCCCTTTTAACAATATGGTTTATGTTTACGGTTACTTGTATTTAAAGATAAGTATTAACCATCTAGTAGATACTTTATAACCGAAAGATTTATATATGAATTAGTTAATAAAAAATACAGAAGGATTACAGAAGGATTACAATAAAGAAAATCATTCAAAATATCAAAATGTGATTGTGTTATTGATAGAATACATAAAGATTACATAAAGATTACAAAATGAATACAGAAATCCTTAATGTTAGAGTTCCAAAAGAAATTGTAAATTGGCTAGATTCCCTCACAAAGATTGGAATATATAACAGCAGGGCTGAGGCAATTCGGGAGTACATAAGGGAGTACATAGAGGAAAATAAAGTAAAAAATGAATGATGTAATTGTATCTATAAGAATTCCAAATTCTCTTTTATTAGAATTACGGGCATTATCCGAAAAAAAGCACTTTCTGGATGTTAGCGAAGGGGTAAGGAGCATTGTTAGAAAAAAATGGCTCTCTGCTGTTAGTCCTGATATTATGGTCTTGAAAGAAATTAAAGAGAATATCAAGGAGGAGATCAAGAAGAAAAGCAAAAAGGCTGTAGCAGACAATGTTTTGAAAGAGCTTGAAAGCATAAAGAATCAGCTTAAAAAAGAGGGATACATAAATGAATAAGAGAATAGCCAAGAAGATTGGATTATTAATTATTTCAGTAGTGTTATGTATATTATTCTCAATAGTTAACATTGCTGCAATAGATTCTGTTTCAGATAGTTCTTCAGATAGGTCAATAGATGTAAACTTAGAATATAAAACAGGCACAATTTGGGATAGCGATGATAATGGTATTGAAAGTGACACTGGAGCAATTGATTTTACCGTTGAAAATACTAAATTCAGCTGGCCTGTTGACGAATCAAATCTTTGCACAAGATGGGAAGTATACTCTCTAGATAAGGGAACCATCACTACATTATGTTATGGAAGTGAGGTTTGCTGTAATTTTATGGGCCTAGCGCCTTTAAGGCCCAGCTGGAAGGAGATATTTTACAGCCAATACGGTGAGCACGGCGCATCATACAATAACAGGATAAGCGCTAGAATCATTTACCTGGATTATGGCCTCGGCAATCACCCCTACTCGCATGTTTACTATAGTGGCTGGGATTACCTCTATGCAACTCACTTAGACCACGATTACTTCAATAAGGTAGTTGCTAATGATGCAACATCAAATAAAGAGTATATGGCAGTAATAAACAACCTTGAAAAAGTAAAAACAAAAAACAACGTAAATAAGATAATAATCACAGATAAATATGGAAAGAATATAGAGAATAATATAAACAACAAAGAAATTAATCTCCAATTCATTGCAGATGATGATCAAGAAATAATCGCTTCCATTAACAATATAGAAGGATCAGCATTAGAGTGGAATAATCTAGAAAACCTCTCAATTAAAACAGGCGACAAGGCTCTTAAAAGCCACCTAGAAAACAGCGGATTAATCGTAAGAAAATCAATAACTATCAAGCAAATCAGTGAAGTATTGGAAGAAGATAGCTATAATGCTACAGTTGATTTCAAGACTGAAGGCATTTACTATACAGGAGTTATGTATTGTGATGATAATCTTAAATGCTCCATTCTGGAAAAATGCAGCAAAATCCAAGAAAACTGCTATCAGGATTACGGTTCTTCAGTAAGAGCATTTATTCCTCATTTCTCATCTGTTATCCTAGTTTTAAACAACTCAGAAATAAACCTTGACATAACCAGCCCTGATAATACATCAGCTCTTACGAGTGGAGAGAATGTTTACCTTAATTTTACAACAAATGTGAGTGTAACAGCAAATTACTCATTGGATAGCAGCCAAGAAAAGGACCTCGGCACAAGAACAATATTCAGCGACCTATTAAATGGCACATTACCTTATGGCATATTAACAAATGGCCCCCATATCCTAACAATAAACATAAAAGACAAAGATAATTTCACAGATAAAACAGAGTATGGTTTTATTGTAAATGATAACGCTCCTCCAGTACTATCTGTTCTGTATAACCAAACTGGATTAGATAATACATCAATTTATGGACCATCTTCTGCTTTGACAATAAGCATAACATCAAATGAATACTGTAGTATAAGTTACAAACTAAACCAAGAAAATTTTACCAGTTTAGATCTTGAAAAATCATTCAATCCAAGTTTAACACCAACTAATGGGATTAATAGCCTTGTAATAGACGTTACTGATCTGCAGTCAAACCAGCAGCAGCTTAATTATTATTTTAATTTTACTTCTCCTTCCTGTTCAGACGGGATAAAAAATGGAGACGAAACAGGAATAGACTGTGGCGGAAGCTGTGTTACTTGTTTCCCATTCAATGTAAGCCTGGAAAAGAATATATTCAACATCAGTGAAAATGCTAGAATTACTGTCAAGTCTAGGATAAATTCTACAGTGTACCTTACAGTTTGGTTAGAAGGGAGTATAGTATACAATGAAGTCATAACCAGCTACTCTCCAGGCCAACCAATATTCTACACAACAACAATGGGCAATACCAATAAAGCAGGCAACTACACAATCAATGCAACAATGTCCTATCTAACCTTAACCGAAAGCAAAACTCTATACTTCTATGTCAATGACACAAGCAGGAATCCTTTAAGCGTAAATATAAACTCAAATGCCACTATCATAAATGAAGGAGAAGCAATATCATTCATTGCTGATGTAAGTGGCGGCAATTCCTACTCTTACCAATGGGATTTTGAAAATAATGGCCAGATTGACAGCACCTACAGCAATACCAACCGCACTTATGAAAAGAACGGCACATATATAGTGAATCTTACAGTCTTATATGATAAATGGAGTAAATCAGCTGCTAAAGAGATTCTTGTTAGAAAATTGTTTAATGTTACTGTAAGGGTAAAAAATGAATCTGATGAGCTTGTGCAGGATTCAATAATAGAATTTAGCAGTGTAATAAGAAATGCAAGCAGTGAAGGCATAGCTACTTTTTCGGTTCAGTCAGGGAGCCATAGCCTAAGTGTAAGAAAAGAGGGGTATTCCTTCTTCTCCAACAATACAGATGTTTATGATAATATCACGATTGACGTGCGATTAAAATCTGTTCAATTTGACAACGAAAAGCCAATTATACAAATATCCGAGCCAGATGACAACTACACAATTAGCCAGAATAGCATAGAGATAAAATACCGTGTTTTGGATAGCTCAGCAGCTGATTGCAGGATATATTCTAGTTTAGGCGGTAGCTTGTGGGAAGAGAGAGCAAGAACATCAAATATAAACACCGATGAGATTCTGTCTTTTAAGATACAGAACCTTGGAGATGGAAGTTATAAATGGAGAATCGAGTGCGCAGATAAATTTGGAAATTCTGAGGTAAGTGAAACAAGAACTCTTAATGTAGATTCAAACTATGTTGAAGAGGCCAAAGAGCACGGAGATATTGACAGCTTTATTGAAAAGATAGACCAAAAATTATCAGGCTTGCAATATTCCAACAAAGATGAGCAAGAGGCTGCAGCTGCTCTTCAATTCCAAAAGCAGTTAGAAGATGCAAAAACCCAGCTGCAGAGGGTTAAAAGAGACTTAAACAATATTGTATGGAGAAGGTTAAATGCAACTGAATTGGAAAAAGAAAAGGAATCTATCTTGGAGCGCGCAGAAGAGACCAAAAGAAAAACCCTTTTAAACATCAAAGTCATAGAATCAAATGAGTTTGTTAGTTACCCTGAAAGTGAAGACATAAAAACATTATCTGCTGAATTTTTGAAATACGAGGGCAAATCTTACAATAAGAAAGATGAAAATGCATATATAGAATCTGTTCAAGAACTGCAATCTTTAGTTAGAGTAACAACAAAAACAAAAATTCTTGAAGTGGAGTACCTATCTGGAGATATAAATGAGATCACCCTAATCCAGAAAGAAGTGAGCGTAGAAAAAGACGAAAAAGTCTTAGCAGGCCTTTATTTGATAGAGTTTATCCCAAAAGAGATCTCAACTAATGTAAGCGAAATAGGTTTCCTGTTTGAGTATAACGTAATTAAAGAAGA
>CAZKBD010000007.1:0-21401 GCA_964550945.1 uncultured Methanosarcinales archaeon | reverse complement strand
AAGTATGCCTATTATATAAATAAAAGGATAGGCATGGACAAGATTAAAAACACAAAATCAATTATCATCTCAAAAGAGGTTGTTAAAACAAACCCTATCCTGGGTTTTGTGGTTTTTGATAATCTCCGCTCAAAGATTATAGATTCCAGCAGTTTAAGGCTGATTATTGAAATAATTTTAGTAGCGGTTTTAATTGTTGTTTATATCGGAGTTGCCACCAATGGCCTTACAAAAACGAAATATTTTATATTCGACAGAGAAGCCCTGCACAAAGTCAAAACAGTAAATGGGTATATAAAAGACATTGGCAATCTTCTGGAAAAAAACCAATATGACAAAGCTAAGTCCATTTATATAAATATCGGGCCCATCTTTAAAGAAATCCCCCCAGATATAAGAGATGACATTTTTACAAGAATAAAGCTGGTATGCAGCAGATTAGATGTTTTGCATATAAATAAGCTGCTTGACAAGGCTGATTTCTATATAGAGAATAACAATCCAAATGATGCTCTTTTGATCTATAAGAAGATAACTGGCATTTACAAAAACATCTCCCCTGAGTTCAAAAAAGGGGTTATTGAACGATGCGATGAGCTGCATAAAAAATTGAGCAAATGATAAAAAAAAGAGGTGTAGAATGGCTGATAATCGCTATAATAGCAGTAGCTATGATTATTGCCCAAAATGCAACAGCCCAGATAATCAAAGATGATTATAATATTTCGCAAAGCAGTATTGATAAAAAGATAAAGATAGGCAATTATCGCGAAGTTCCGCTTGCCATAGCCAACAGCCAGGATAAGGCTATAACAGTAGGGCTTTCTTTAGAAGGCAACATAACCAAATTTGTCAAGCTAAGCAGCGCCAGAATAAACATTCAACAGAAATCTGAGGAAACAATAAATATCTCTTTTTTTGCAGATGAGCTGGGATTTTTCAATGGCACATTAATCATTTCAGGGGGGGTTAATGAAAAGATTCCCATTAATTTCACAATATCTGACATAGTCGGGCTGCCTGTTGAAGCGATTGTTCTGGAGATAACCCCCTTTACAAATAAGGTTTATATCGGTGAGATATTTAGGTATAAGGTGGATATTCAAAACCTGTTAGCCGGAGAAAGTTATAATGTGACTTTGCATTATTCCATAGACAAGCTGGATCTATCAAAGACATACGTTAAAAATGAGTCATTCTTCAGCGAAACAGAAACCATACCCATTAATGTTTCTGCCACCATGCTTAAAAAATTCAATGTTCCTGAGTTTATCAAACCAGGGGAATATGTATTGGCTGTTGAAGCAGAATATCTTGGCTTAAGTTCCCAGTCTGGAATCCGGTTTTCTATAGCCCAGCCAGTCATGGATTACTCTTTATTAGGGATTCTGCCGGTTAGGTGGCTTATTTTTGGTTCGTCCATCTTAGGTGTATTATTAGTAGTCTATTTGGTATACAAAAAACAAAGAGCAAAAAAGAAGAGGTATCAGAGCAAGATCGAGTATAATCTGCTACCAAAACCAGGTCCAAGATCAGTAAAAATAGGCAAGATTGCTGAGACTAACAGAGACGCTTATTTTGATATAGACCAGCTGACTATGCACACATTAGTTGCAGGCTCTACAGGCGGCGGAAAGACCGTATCAGCCGAGGTTTTAATTGAAGAAGCATTGCTAAAAGGGGTATCTGTATTTGTTTTTGACCCAACAGCGCAATGGACTGGATTCTTAAGAAAATGCCAAAATAAAAAAATGTTGAACATTTATCCTCAATTTGGCCTGAAAAAAAGTGACGCCAGGGCATTTAATGGAAATGTGCATCAAATTCTAAATGCAAGGCAGATTATTGACATCAAAAAATATATGTCGCCTGGAGAGATTCATTGCTTTGCTATCAACAGGCTTGACCCAGAAGATATAGACATACTTGTAACCAACACTATTAGAGAGATATTCCATTCTAACTTGCCTGAAAGCAATGAGCTGAAAGCAATGATAATATTTGACGAAGTGCACAGGCTATTGCCGAAATTTGGCGGCTCAGGCCAGGGATTTATAATGGTTGAAAGAGGAGCAAGAGAGTTTAGGAAATGGGGAGTGGGCCTTATGCTGATTAGCCAGGTGCTGACAGATTTTGTAGGTGAGACAAAAGCTAACATCAATACAGAGATTCAGATGAGAACTAGAGACCAAGGCGACCTTGACAGGATAAAAAATAAATATGGCGATTATATGCTCCAGTCTTTGCTTAAAGCATCTACCGGAACAGGCATGATAGAAAACGCTGCCTATAATAGGGGAAATCCTTATTTTGTTTCGCTCAGGCCGCTGCTGCACGAACATGCAAGGCTGAGCGATGAAGAGCTTGATAATTACAATAGATATAATGAGATTATAGACGATTTAGAATATGAAATAGAACAGCTAAAAGATGAAGGCATAGACATTTTTGATATGAAATTAGAGCTCAAAATGGCTCTTGACAAGGTTAAATCAGGAAATTTCAATATGGTGAACATATATCTAGAGGGCCTAAAGCCAAAAATAAAAGGTTTCTGGGATAAGCTGGGCAAAAAGCCAAAGAAGCACGAACTTAGATTAGTAGACGAAGAAGAATTGAAAAAAGAGTTTGAAAAAGCAAAAGAAGCAAGAGAAAAGTTTGAAAAAGGAGGAGAAGAAAGCAAAAAGAAAGAAGAAAAAACGGAAAAGGCTCTTCCGCCATTAAGGCTCAAGACTGGCATCGTTGTTTTAACATTCGAAGAATTGATTGACTCATTCAAGACAATGAATGATAATATGTTTAAGCAGCATGTTAATGCGCAAAAGAATGATTTTGCGGATTGGGTAAATAACATAGATAATGGCTTAGCTAACAAGATCAGGGGCGCAAAAACTAAGAATGAAATAATTAGCGTATTAAGCAGCAAAAAACAAGAAAAAAAATAAGTTTTTTTAAAAAGAGGTGTTATTTTTTCTTTATCTGTCATTCACATCATTGCAATCTTACCAACATAGGTTTCATTTCATTCGCCAAAATATTTTCTGTACGGAATCTGGAGCTTGACGATAAATAAAACGAGAAATGGTTCGGGGGCTGATTATTTAATCTGTGCTAACCAATAGTGGCTTTAATTCTAACTTTTTTTGTACGAGCGATTTCTCTTTCTCAAAAATCATGTGTGTTTTTGCAATAGAATCTGTTTGAGTTCCGTATTTAATATGACAATCTATTCCTTTTCTTTTGCAAAAAGAGATCACAATCTTCGCACAATCATTGTAAAATTGCTTGTTATCTTTGTATAGGCTGGTTTTAACATTATAGTTCAATTTACCAAATATTATTTTGTCAACAAAAGAGACTGCTTCTAGAATTTGTAATAAATCCTGTTTAACCAAATTTGGTGTTGGATAAGGTTCCATACTAACCCAAGTCTTTAACCCTTTTTCATGTAGATATCTCAGTGAGGTTATTCTTTCTTTAAACGGCGCACTATATGGCTCAAACTTAGTTTTAAAATCATTATTTAGTGAAACTAAGGTAATTCCATATTCATTCAGATTATCATATTTCTCTGTTTCTGCAAGTTCTGCTGGTGGTATCCCTTTAGTCAATACAGTGCATCTGATCCCATTTCTATTGAGTTTTTCAATAATCTTAAGAGTCATTTCTTTGATTTCAGGCATTTTATACATGAAAGGGTCAGTCATAAAGCAGAGATGAACAAAATCAATCTGAGTTTTATACTTGGGAATTTCCTTATCGAGTAACTCCAAAGCATTGCTCACTAACCTGGGTTTAATCCAATCAGAATAAGTGTTAATTTTTCCAAATCTTTTTGCCATCTGCATCGCATAACAAGGAAACTTACAGCCATGTGAACAACCTTCTACGTGATTTAAGCAGAAATCAGCGTATTCTACTCCACTCTTATACAGAAGGCTTTTTCTCTTAATTTTTAACAAAATCACACCTCTTTTTTAAAATTTTATTCTGTCTTCATTCTCAATACTTATCTTGGGTTTACCTGATTTAGTAATCTGTATCTTTCTTAGTATATTAACTTTGCCATCTTTTTCCAACTCTCTTATTGCTTGACGGATATCTTTAACCAAATAAGGTGTTTCATCAATTTGCTCCTTAATAACATCAATAAACAATTTATTAGAACCTTGATATGTTGACAAGAGGCATTCCCTTATTTCGTCAATCTTAACATTGTTGTAGTCATAAAAAGTCATTTGATTTTGAGATTTTCCTCTGTATTCAATCCTCCCCCGGTTATATTTAGCAAAAGATCCTTTCATAATTTCACAACCAAGATAGTAGTTGGTAAGGTGGAATAGATAATAATAAGTCCTATCCATTTCTGGGAACCCTAACCTGTAGGGGTAAACAAATTTGCAAAATTTCTTAAGTTTAGATCTAAACAATTCCACAATTTTCTTTTCCTTTTCTCTGCTCTCTAGATCTTTCAATCTTTTCCATTCATCAGAGCCAAATAAATCAACTAGCACATTATCAGCTTCTTGGATACCTAAATTTCTAATTATCCCATTATACATAAAAGTAAGGAGTATCTCTGATTTTGAAACCTCCATCATCCTTTTTAATGTAGATATCTTAATTTTAAAACCAAAAGGATCAACAAAAAAGAAAGTGGGTGCAAGATTAGGATGCTTATCTAGCATTTTATTAATCGCAACATCAAAATCCTTGTTAATGATTTCTGGTTTTATCTCTAATTTTTTATATTTGAGTATTTCTTCAATGTTTTTTAAATTATTTTGATCCTTATCGATTATTACTAAACTTACCTCTCTTTTTAAGTTAACACTATTGTTTTTAATGATTTCCGCTGCCAGTACAGGTGATCCATAGCAGATTTTATCCCCCTCTTTGTAGGCTCCTTTTCCACCAAAACAGTCAAAATAGTTTAAGGGGTGGGCCTTGCCTAGAATCTTAATCCACTTATCAAAATAATCAGCAAATACTAGGTGTTTTATCTTTGTCTGCTCTTCATATTCCCAGGTTTCAAAAGGCAATTTTTCTTTCATGATGCCTAAGAAGATATACTCCATTTATAAAGGCTACGCGTCCATGTCCAGTGCTAATGGTTTATTTTCAATATTGAAAATAATTTATTTTAAATCTACTTTTGTCTCCAAGCACCACTGGACACTGGACATGCACGGATAAGGTATTTAAATAAGGATTCCTTACTAATAATCACCTCGTCTGAAATGTCAGAATTCAAGGAATTCTGAGCATGCTCAAAAACCACACAGATAATGTTAGTTAATCATCGCTACTCACCTGCAATAGGTGATTTTTGACATAAAAAGCGAATAGCAAAGAGGTGAGTTGGATGAGATATAAAAAATTAATAGATAATATAGGCAAATTACTGGAAAAAGGCAGAAAACAAGCTTATTCTGCAGTAAATTCTATCCTTGTCAAAACTTATTGGGAGATTGTTAAATATAAGCAAGAAGGGAAAAAGAAGGCTCAATACGGCTCTGAGTTATTATCTAAGCTATCTAAAGATTTAAAGCACGGCAAAGGGTTTAGCAAGAGCAAGGTCTACCTGAGACAAATTAAATATAAGATATTCCAGACACTGTCTGGAAAATACTGGTGATAAATTATGCAACCTAAGAAAAATGATTTTGAACCCATATATCAATCCATAAGGGCAATCCTGGAAAATGCAAGGGTAAACGCATACAAAGCAGTAAATTTTGCAATGGTCAGAGCATACTGGAATATCGGGAAAGTCATAGTTGAAGAAGAGCAGAAAGGCGAGAAAAGAGCAGGATACGGAGATAGATTAATTGAAGATCTTTCTAAAAAACTCATTATGGAGTACGGTGAAGGATTCAATAAAACGAACTTGAAGTATATCAGGCAGTTTTATCTGACTTTTAAAAATAGTCACGCACTGCGTGGCGAATTGAGCTGGACCCATTATCGTACTCTATTAAAAATAGACAAAGAGGATATCAGGAACTTCTATATGATTGAATGCATAAACAATAATTGGAGCACAAGAGAGCTTGAAAGACAGATAAACTCTCTATTATATGAAAGAATTGCGCTAAGTAAAAATAAAAATAAGGTAAAAGAGCTATCTCTAAAGGGCCAAGTGATTCAGGCACCTAATGATTTGATAAAAGACCCCTATGTTCTGGAATTTCTAGAGTTAAGCGAAAATAAGGATCATCTTGAGAAGGATATTGAACAGGCTATAATAAATAAGCTGCAGAAGTTCCTGCTTGAGCTGGGCAAAGGATTCTCTTTTGTTGCAAGGCAGAAAAGATTAACTCTTGATGGAGACCATTTCTATATCGATCTGGTGTTCTATAATTATATATTGAAATGCTTTGTATTGATAGATCTGAAAGTGGGAAAATTAAGCCACCAGGATATCGGGCAGATGGACTTCTATGCAAGGTATTTTGAAAAGAATGAGAAAAGAGAGGGAGATAATCCAACAATAGGAATAATATTATGCAGTGATAAGAATGAATCAATGGTCAAATATACATTATTAGAAAAGAATAGGAAAATATTTGCTTCTAAGTATAAACTCTACCTGCCTACTGAGGAAGAGCTAAAAGAGGAGATTCTTCGGGAAAGGAGAGAGATTGAGAGATTATTATGAAAATAATGGAAATAAGTTTAGATCAAAGGCCAAGGGAAAGGCTGAAGCAAAAAGGGGTAGAAGCTTTAAATGATGCTGAAATCTTAGCAGTTCTATTACAGAGCGGTTTTAAAGGAGAAAGTGTTATTGATATGAGCAATAGGTTAATCTCTACATATGGTTTAGATCAATTTAATACTCTTGGTTTAACTGAATTGATGAATATAAAAGGAATTGGAATTGCAAAAGCGTGTAAGATAATTGCTGCTTTTGAATTAAGCAAAAGGGTAAATGGTGGAAGAATATGTGAGAAAGTTATTAATTCAGCCTCTGACATAGCAGATTATTACATGGAAAAACTAAAAGACAAGAAAAAAGAGTATTTTATTGCTGTCTTTCTTGATTCAAAGAACAAGATCATAAAGGATGAAGTTATTTCAATTGGAACATTGAATTCTTCTTTAGTCCATCCAAGAGAAGTCTTTAAAGAAGCTATTAAGAACAGTGCTAATGCAATTATATTGGTGCATAATCATCCTAGTGGGGATTGTAGAGCCAGTAGTGAAGATTTGGAGATTACTGAGAAGATGAAAGAAGCAGGAGATATGGTTGGGATTAAAGTTTTGGATCATATAATCATAGGAAGTGATAGATATGAAGGTCTATGTTGATACTTGTGTTTATGTTGATCTTTTTGAAGGAGGTAGTAAGTCTGCTTTAGCTTTTGAGTTTTTTTCTAAGGGTTGGAACTGTGCTTTTGAACTGGTTGTTTCTGATTGGGTTAGATCTGAGCTTAAGAAAAGAGGTTTAGACAGTGAATATCCTCTGGTTTTTGACGAGTTTAAGAAAAGAAAGAAATATTATTTTGTTGAACATACAGAAGATGAATTAAAGAACGCCAAAACAAAAGAAAACTGGCAGGATTATCTTCATTATATAATTGCAAAGAGATCAGGCTGTGATAAGATAATTACGCTCGATCACAAATTTATCTCTTCCCTTTCACCCATCTTTGATATAACTTATCCTGAGAATGTTTAGAGTCTGTGTATTCTAAGATTGTTGTACTTATCCGTTCTTCTGCTTCTTCTTTTCTATTCTGAATCCTTTCTTTTAGATAACTCTCTATTTTATTGCCATAATAGGCTCGTAAAGACTCTTTAAAATTTACTAGAGAGATGTACTTCCAAAAATCACCTAAAAATATTTCTCGTGTTTTATCCCAGCCTAAAATCATTGTTGCCCTTACAAAATCTGTTGTCACTTCTATTGTTTCTTGTGGCACTAATTTGATTAGTTCCATGGGATCTAGATTCTGGCCCGATTTGATATCCTCTTTAAATCTATAAAGTTTGTTGTTATATTTCTTATAAATCTCCTTTTGTAGTTCTATAGGTTCCAATTTGCAGTATTCGCTGGCTTTTTCTTGTATCTTTTTAGTGTAGCCTAATTTGAAATGCTCGCTCTCATTTCCGTTATATATTAATACTGAGCAAGGGCCATGCTGATACCAACCGATTGGAAGATTAAGGTCTTGTTCTTTTTTGTATATTCTAAGGCAAGTCTTTTTTATTATTGAATATATTGTCTGCATTGTCTTTTTGTCTTGCTCTTTTATTGGTAGATCAAAATAAGAATCAGAATTGTTTCTTAGTTGAATATGTCTTTCTTTTGCTTCTTTCCTTGTTATTATTATTCCTGATTCTTCAAAAGCCGAGATATATTGAGAAAGAGTTACCCTATTTACTTTTGATGACCTGCTTAATTGGCTTAATGTTTGTTCTCCTTTCTTTAGAGAGTTGATTATTGTTGGAATAATCTCAGAAGGGGATTTTCGTTCCATAAATTGTAGTTATTTGGTTTCTAATATATAAATGTTTTGGTTTACACTTAGCATAGTTATGTAAACTATAACTTACAAATATTTATAAAATCAGGTTAATTATCTCTAATTTAGGTGATGAAAATGAGAAGAAGAGTAAAACAAGTTATTGATGGGGATACCTTCCAAACATATCGAAAAATAGGTGGAAGCAATAGAGTAAGGTTAGCTGGATATAATGCGCCTGAGAGAAACACAAGAGAGGGAAGAACCGCTACAAACAGATTAAGGGGCCTTATTGGAGGAAGAACAGTTACGGTAAAACCAGTAGGAAGAAGCTACGGAAGGACTGTTGCTGATGTTTATTCAAGGAGGATGAATGTTCGTAGAAGGTTGATGAGTTAAGATGGGAATAGGAATTGGTTTTCCAAAATATATAATCGGAGTTTTGCTTAGCCCATGGGCATTTATTTGCATGTATATTTTCGGAGCGGGAAAGGAAAGATTTATAAGTATTAAGTGATTAATTGTGAGCAAAGGTGATTAAATGTGACACAAGCAAGATTAGAGATGGATGAATACACTATACGTGTGTTGGATGTCATTAAAGGCAAATACGGGCTAAAGAACAGAAGCGAGGCATTGAGTAAGTTTACTGTAGAAGCAGGAAATGATTATGTCGAGCCAATCGCGAATGAATTAGTATTAAGAGAATTAGACGCAATATATGAACAACATAAGAAGAATAATTCCGGCAGAAAAATGACTGATAAAGAGCTGAAGAAACGTTTAGGTATTTAAGATGTTCAGCTATGATTTTTCTGATGTTCTTAGGAAAAAGTTAGAGAAGATCGGAAAAAAAGATAATGTGCTGGCAGGCAATTTCTATAAGAAGGTGCAAGAGATAATCCATAGGGACAAGAATACAATAAATGCGTACAAGAATCTCAAATCACCGATGAATGAATTCAAACGGATACACTTAACAGACAATTACATCCTTTTGTTTGCAGTTGAAGATGATCATATAGTATTTGTTGATATACGGCATTGGGATGATGTGTTTGGGTGAGTATTACCTGGAATTGATAACTTGTGCAAATACATGCAGAAGATCTATAAAAATGATATCAAGAGCATCTACCAGCTTGCAAAAGAGCTGGATAAGCCTTATGAAGTGGTTTTCAGGAACATAAAATACTTTGAAGGTATAGGCTTGATCAAGCTGGTGAAGAAAGACAATAAGCAGATACCAACTGTCTCATCTAAATTATCGATAGACATGTTTGAGGGTTGTATAGCATGATGCTTAAAGAGATAAGTTTAGAGCAAAGGCCAAGGGAAAGGTTGAAAAGGGGAGATTCTTTATCAGATGCTGAATTATTGGCAATATCATGGATAAAGTGATGGACAGCAAAAACCAAAAGAAAAAGAAATAATTTTTTTAAAAAAGATGTGTATTTTTCTTCATCTGTCATTCACATCACCACAATCTTACCAATATAGGTTTCATTTCATTAAACCCAATTTTTACTTACTTTAGACGATGAGGGGGTGGGGCGAACGAACAACGAACCACTGGACATCTTAACGAAAGATATTTAAAGAATAAATGCATATCCCAACATATGAATGGACGTATACAAATGTTAAAATTACTTGCTTGTGATACTCGTTATAAAATATTAAATATATTACTAAAAAATCCAGATTATACAATTAGTCTTGCCAAAAAACTCAATATTGAGAGTAGTGTAATAACTCACTCATTAAAGAAACTTGAAAGCGGAGGATTGATTCACGCTTATCGAAAGAAAAAATTAAAGTATTATGAAATCGTTGATAAGAATACAATTAATACTATTTTTTCAAACTTAGATAAATTAAACAATAAAAGAGGATAATATGACTGCGATTCAAACTACACTTTTAGAAAAGCCTGAAACAAATAATCATACCGCAAAGACTTACACAGGTATTTATTCCATGCATAAATATTGGTCAAAAAAACCAAATAATATTATTAGAGATTTTATTTTAAAATATAGTAAAGCAAATGAGATAGTTGTTGATCCTTTCTGCGGTTCGGGTATTTCTATTACTGAATCAATTTTTACCAAAAGAAAAGCTATTGGAATAGATATTAATCCTTCTGCAATATTTATAACAAAACAAATGCTTAGAAAAGTTTCTTCAAAGGAATTATTAAATGCATTTAAACAGATTGAATCTAAATGTAAAGATGAAATAAACAATAATTATGTTGTTGTTCGTGATGGAAAGCCATATATTGGCACGCATTTTTATTGGGAAAATGGAACTTTGTCTGAAATTTGGTTTACTAAGGGTAAGACCAAAATTGTAGAACAACCTTTGGAAAACGATATTAAACTAGCAGAATCTTTCAAAGTTGAGAATATTCCATATTATTACCCTAAAAGAAATTTATTTCATAATTCTAGAATAAATGCAAAAAGAGAACAGCACGTTTATGATTTATTTACTCCAAGAAATTTAACATCACTATCTTTTTTATTAAACGCGATTAATCAAATTCAGGATGAGGAAATTAGGGATATATTAAAATTTACATTCACATCTTCGATGGGGCAAGCTTCAAGAATGGTTTTTGCCGTAAAAAGAAGAGGTAAAAATAACGGAAAAGAAAGAGCAACTGAAAGAAAAGAAGTAGGAAGTTGGGTGATTGGATATTGGATACCGAAAGAAAATTTTGAAATAAATGCTTGGAACTGTTTTGAGAACAGATTTAAAAGAATACTAAAAGCAAAAAAAGGACAAGAAGGGAACAGTTACTTGTTAAATGAAGCCAACACATATAATGACTTGGAAAATGAAAAAAATTTGTTATTATTAACAGAGTCCGCGATATCCGGATTAAAAAAACTACCAGATAACTCGGTGGATTATGTAATAACAGATCCACCACACGGAAACAGAATACCTTATTTAGAGTTAAGTATGATGTGGAATGAGTGGTTAGGGAATCACGTAAACTATGATGACGAAATAATTATAAGCGAGTCCAAAGATAGAGAGAAAAACCTTGATAACTATAATTATCTCTTAAAAGAAGCTTTAAAACAAATTGAAAGAGTCCTAAAACCTAATAAATACTTTTCTTTTATGTTCAACAGCATCGATGATGATACATGGATTGATTTAGTTAATTTGTTAAATAGTTTTTACTTTGATTTAGAAAAAGTTGAAACTCTCGGATATTCTGCAAATTCAGTTGTTCAAGATAATCGTGATGGCGGACTCAAAACAGATTTTGTATTTACATTTAAAAAAAATCCATTAAAAGTTCATAAAGAAATAGAATTATTGACGTTAGATAAGCACACGGATTTTATTTATCGGAAAATTGACGAATGTATAGGAGATAGCAGAAATGGATTAGAAATATATGAAATATTAAATTATCTTGTTACGGAATTATTAAAAAAGAACAAGTTTTTTAAACTATCTGAGGTATTGGATATAATAAAAAGCGATTACACGAAAATCGGTAATAAATGGCAACGCAAGGAGATAAAGAATGACTCTAAATGATGAATTTAAAAAACTCAAAAAAGCTTATGATGAAAACGAGTTTGAAGTTATTTTTAAACATAAGTTAGGGATATTGTTCTTAAAGTTAAGGTCATTATCGAGAAATAGTTTGCTTCGAGAATTAGCTGAAAAATTAGACACAGACATTTCAGAGATTGAGAATAAGAAGCTCTTTGAATTTTTATTTACACAAAATATAGATGACAAAATTCTTAATAAGTTTATTGATGATAAATATGATGAAGAAAGAAAATTAAGAATTGGTAACGAAGAATTTCTTTATAGTCAATTATACAAATTAAAGTTGTTTGATTGGGGTGGATTTTATCAAAATGCTGTTGAACAAACTTTAGTCAATAATTACATAAAAAAAGTACAGGATTTTGAGAGGTTGTGCACTCTTATTGAGAATGACATAAATCCTAAATTGAAAGGGTATATCTTGTGTTCATGGTATAATCATTGGACTTCTATTTTAATCGAAGATATGTTTAAAGACCACCCTTCATTATTGCCGACTGTTGGACTTGTAAAAAAGGTTGATTTTTTCTGGAAGAATTTTCCATTTGACTTAAAAGTTACTTATTTTCCTGACGGGTTTATGGTTCAAAAAAGAAAAGAGAGAGGTTTAAGACCTGAATTAACCGAACTTAAAAAATTTGCAAAAACACAAGATATTTCATTTAACAAAGAAGGGACTAATGATGAAATATTTTTTGAGCTTTTAGATAAAATATCTGAAGATACATCAAAAGAAGCTAAAGATTTTATTAAGAAATTTCACGAGCAACGAAAAGATATTATTCTGGAATCTGTAAAAAACCCTGCTGAGTTAATAAAATGGTTGTATGAGGAACAAGGAATAAGAAGATTTGACGCCGCAAACAGATTTTTCCTGATACTTGTTGATTTAAAGAACATTGAGGAAAGTTGGAAATTAAAGAGAAATAAAAAATTGTTATTAGAAAATATAAATAAATATCTTGATGCTAATAAAAACATTGATTTTAACAAGTTGAAAATTTCTTTTGAGTGGGAAGATAGAATATATAATACATTTGCTACTGCATTATTTATTCTGGTAGAATAATATCTTCTTTTTCAAAAAAATTCTCAAAAACTACGGAATTCCCCCCACGAACGACAAAATTCTTATCTGCCTTCGGCAGTTATTTGATATTAAAGTAAGTAAAAACTACAGCACTTATCTTACTTTCGGCAGTAAGAAAACTTCTTCCTTTCTTGCTTCGCTTTTTGTCGTTCAATTAATCTCATCATCTCAAATACACATTCCCAAACTCCTTTGTATAAACATAATCATCTTCTGTCTGCGCTTCCTCTTTGATTGTAGTCATCTGCAGCACTTTCGCATCAAGCTGGTCTGCATGGAATATGGCCAAAGCTTCTGGAAAAGCAGGCACTTTATTGCTTCCATAATCCCCCATATGCGTCATCATTATATGAATAAGTTTTAATCTCAATTTATCCGGAGTTTTTAGCTGGTCCATTGCCTTATTCAGCATATCAATTCCTAAATTAACATGCCCTATCATCATCCCTTTTGTGCTTACCTTAATTCCAATATTAACCTCAAATTCGTCCATTTTTCCGATATCATGAAGCAATGCCCCTGTAATCAATAATTCTCTGTTTAGTTTATCATGAACCTTTTGTATGCTATCACAAAGCTTAACAACAGACAAAGTGTGCTCTAATAACCCTCCAATCCAGCCGTGGTGTATATACATAGCTGCTGGCCACTCTTTAAACTTCTTTGCAAATTTTTCATCTTTAAAGAAATAATCTAAAATCTTTTTCATATCATTGTCTTTGACTGCTTCTATATAACCAAAAAGCTCATTCCACATCTCTTCAATTGGCTTTTCTGATTCCTTAATAAAATCCCTTATATCATATTCTCCAGGAGAAAGGACTTTAATTGTATGCTGCTCATTGGCAGAAATGTCAAGAATATCCTTCCATTCACTTACTCTACCCTGTATAAAAACAACATTATCCTTTTTTATACCATCATAAAGAGAGTTAACCTTATTCTCATCATTAGGTCCCCAATATTTATACATAATCTCTTTGGAGCTATCACCTAACCTTAATTCAAATTTATATCCTTTGGTGTATTGCTCAACCGGTTTTTTGAACTTGACCACAAAAATATCGTTGACTATTTCGTCTTTTTTCAGGTCTTTTATTAGCTTTTGTTTTTTCATATTAACCATTCTCCATTGTTATACCTCTATCCTCTCCCCATTCTTCACAATCTTCACATTATCATGGAACTCTTTGAACTTGGCAGCGCTCTCTGTATGTATGGGAATAAGTATCTTAGGCTTGATAGAAGTGACTATCTTCTTGATATCCTCTTGTGAGGCATGACCTGAACAATGTGCTTTGTGGAAATTTAGCTTAAAGTGCTTCATCCAGTTCTCCAAAACAATCCTCATCTCCTCATTATCTTCCCCTTCAAGGAAATGCTCTGACATTGAATAGATAAAATCAGCATTCTTTGGCTGGATATAGACCAATTCCATCAGCTTATAAAAACCTAGGAACATGACATACTTCTTAGGATTCTTCTTTATCTCCTTATAGTTTATCATCTTAGAACAATATTCCCTTTCCCATTTATAGTAATCAGTGTCCTTAAAAGAGCAGCTTTTGGATATCCTAAAATAGACCTTGATGTTAGGATCATTTAAAGGATCAGAAAAATTAACCTTATCCTTCATCTGCGACATGACATAAGCTAGCCTGGTATCAACAACCATAATCCTCTTATTAGCCACAGCTGCTTTATAGACAGAATTAAACCTATCCACATTAGACATTGAAAAATAAGCAAAAACAGTCCCTTTAGAGCTTTTTATTATTGAATTGACCTTCTCGCTGACTTCTTCTTCTGTCATGTTGTGTTCGCTTTCATAATTCATCCTTGTCCCTTCGCAAAGCAGGATATAAGGCTTAGCCTTGGCAGCCTTTTCAATAAATTCTTCAGTATACTCCTTTTTAGGGCCATGAATCCTTAAATCGCCTGTATAGACAATATTCCCCTTTGAGGTCTTGATAATAAAGCCATAGGCTCCAGGAACAGAATGCTCCACATGTATAGGCATTATCTCAATATGCTTTATCTTAAGCTTATCCCCTGATTTAAAGGTAACAATATCATTATGTCCTCCATAGTTCTGAAACTGAGGATAGAGGAATTGATAGACGTCCATAAGCTTTTTTGTTCCATGCCCAATAAAGACAGGGATAGAAGAATCAATGAACTGCAGATGGTTGTTATGGTCTGAGTGGGAATGGGATATAATAATCCCATCAACATCTGGCTTTTCATATTTCAAATCTGTTAATTTCAGCATATCTTCGCTATAAATCTTAGAAACTTTAGGTATAAGGCCAAACTCAAAGTAAACCTCTAATCCATTAGCACTTCGAGGTTCCAAATATTCATAGAAAAAGTCCTCGCCAAAATGGAAGCATTGCCCAAAATCAATATAGACTTTTACTCCTTTGTCTTCTAAAAGTATCTTATTTCCTCCTATTTCACAGGCTCCGCCGTAAAAGGTTAGTTTCATTTTCTCTCAACATCTTTCCTTATTTTGTCAAAAAGCTTTTTTGTTTTCTCGCTTAATTCAATAAATTCCTTCTCTTCAAGAGCTGTTTTTATTGAATATTGCATATTCTCCCTTATATCCAATATTTTGCTGCTATGCTCCAAATCTTCAGTAACATCAGCGTCAAATATCTCTTTAAGCTCATCTTTTGTTAATGAAACTTTGCCGTTTTCTATCATCTGTTCCACTAATGCAAAAGTACAGCTTTGGTTTCTTGATTCATAACCTTCTTTCGCAATCAAAGCTAAAAGCGAGTGATACAAACAATAGAATGCAGCTGAAGCAGACCAGTCAGAAAAGCCATTTCTTTGGAAAAATATCATTGCCTTGTAATTGTGCATAGCCTTGGATATATGGCCAATAATCCGTTCTTCAGAAGGCTCTATTTTTCTTAATCCCTTGTGGCGCTCACCAACTAACCCTGATTTAAGGCATTTTTCAATCTTGCTTTGCATTTTTGGCTACCTCAACTATTTCTCGTTGCCCCCATAAAACTATTCCTTTTTTAAGTATGTCCAGCACTACATTGTCTTTTCTTTTTATGTTTGCCAATAAGTCAGATTGAGTCTGCACTACATCATGGATTTTTACAGGAACAACTGCTTCTCTAAGCTTTTTTTTGTATTCTTTATAATCCTTTTTATCAATCATGAACAAAACATCCATGTCATTAGGATCTTTCTTTGGCTCGATATAAGAGCCAAACAAGATGCAGGCTTTGGTTACATCTTTCAATTGTGCTAAGTCATTCAGGCGGTATTTTACCTTGCCTTCAATTGCAGGTATTAGGGCTAATTCCAGAATTAATGCAGTTTTTGCATTTTCAAAGTTGATATGGTAAGATTTTATGTTGGCTATTGCCTTTGGCTCTAGTATTCCTTGCTTTTCGAATTTAGACAGTATTTTATAGGCGCCATTAGGGGCAAGGGAGCACTCCTTTGCTATCTGGTTTATGGAATAATCTATTCCAGGAGAAGCTATCAAAAGCCTTAAAATCTTTTTTTCTTTTTCTGTAAGCATTGCTATACACCTATAGTGTATGATTATACACCGTTAGTATATAAAGGTTTTGATTTGAATAACCGTAAAAGATCAGGGATGTCATTTTTCCAATAGCCCATCCAAAATCTCGATGATGTGCTCAAACTCCAGCTTATTGCTGATGATATACTCTTTCTTCACAAAGATACCGTCATAAGAAACCCTATTTCGGACATTCTTTAATTGATGTATTGTTTGGGCTTCGTATTTATATTTAGGAAACATATTCTTAAAAAAAGAGATAAGGCATTCATGGTTGTCTGATTTAAGCCCGTTCTTAAGCAATAAAGCAACCAGCAATTCCTTGATAATCTCATAATAGTCCTCGGCAACAACAGATGCAGTCTCATCATCGATAGCAACCTGCTGCGCAACCCTAAGGCGTACGCTGCACATCTTCCTTATCGATCCAATCTTCTCAGTATCCGGCTCAACTTTCTTTATATGCTCGTTCAGGCAGATATCCCAGTCCATTATCTCTTTCATTTTACCTTGAGAAAACCTCTTAGCTTAATGCCATTAGCAATATTGTTGAGAAGCTCTGCAGACAATTTGTTTGTATCAGCTTCAAATAAGATGTGGATATGGTGCCTCAGTTTTTTCTCAAACTTCTCTATATTTATGGTTGCCTCTTTTGACTGCACAAACAGGTCTATGTCGCTTTTGTTGCCATATTCCCCCTTTGCAAACGACCCAAACAAGATAATGCACCTTGGATGCAATTCTCTTTCGAGATGATCAAGCACGCCTGAGCAGACAAGCTCTTTCAAGAACTCCTGCGTTTTGCAGAACCTGTATATCTCGCTGGTTTCATTGGCCCGAAAACTTGGGAAAACGCTCTTTTTATTTTTTACGATCAGCTCCTCCTTTAAGAGGCGCTTGACCTGATAGCTTACCGTAGTCTTAGGGATCTTCAGCATGCGCGCAATGCCCCGTATGTGGAAGTCCTGAGCCGGATTTTCAAAAAAAACAGTTTCTATTTGTCCCATTTTTTAGTCCAAATGTCCTATTAATTAGGACATATATTTAAAGTTTTCTGCAAAATGTGATTCGCAGTAAAAGGTTAGGGTTGTCATTTTTAATTAGTTTTGGATAATATCAAAAGATGATTGCTCCAGCTAAGTTGTGTCAACAGCGGAGACACTTTTCTATTATTCTTATATTCAGAATAAAACTGCATCATCCTAAAGAGCCCACGCCGATTAAAGCCTTTTATTTCTGGCTCTTTTTTTTGGATATATTCTGCTAAATTGTCAACTATCCCTTCCCCCCATTCCGCAGATCCGACCTTTTTACTGATATATTCTCCTACATTCCAATATAAGGAGATTAGTTCCGCATTAACAGAACAAATTGCCTTTTCTTTGGCTTTTTGAATAAGTGAAATTACCTGAGAAAATTCCCTTTCCGTGTTTTGCATCTTTTTAGATTTTTTCATCTTCACATCACCGCAATCTTGCCGGCATCAGTCAGTTTCCAGTCTGCTGTTAATAAGCCAGAATTTATCATATCCTTTATAGCTGCATATACCAGGCTTCTATGCACATCTGCTTTTTTTGTTATATCTGCTACTTTACGATTGCCTTTACCTAATTCTTTTAGGATTTTAGCTTTTGTATCTGATATCTTGAACTCCATCAAAGGCACATTCATAAGCTCATTATTGTCTTCCCTTAGATAAAAAGCGCCTTTTGTCTTATCTTTCAGCATAGAAGCAGCAAAAATGCCGCCTAAAAACATTGTTTTTCTTCCTTCTGTGACATGGATATAAATTTCATTTCCCTCTTCTTTTTTGGCAGCCTCAATTATTCTCTTAGTGACTTCAGGAACATCAAACTCATGCACTTTGACAGAATCAAACTTGACATTAGGAAACTGCTTTTTTAAGTCAGAAGATGCTTTTTTCCTTTTTGAATTATCATCAGTAACCAGGATAACTTTAGAAGGAGTCAGCTTATAGATCACTATAGGCACAACATTAGCTTCCCATAGTGTAGATATCATCACTTTCTGCATCAAAACACCCCCTGATGAGGTTGTAATTACTCAAATTATATAAATATTTAGTTAGTAAATAGCTACTTGTATATAAATCTTATGGAATTGTCTATAAAAAATATAGAAAGGTTTAAATATATGCTCATCTTTCCTGAAACAAAAGCTGATTTAGAAAAAGGAAGGGTGATAAAAATGGAAATAACAATAAAGGCAAAATGCCCAAATTGCAGCGAGAATATTATTATCAGCTCTCAATCTGAGCAGAAGAATGATGAAAAGCAAAAAACCTTGGATAATCTTTATCCAATGAAAAGCCTCACTTTAACGGAAGCTGCAGAGAAACCCGGTTTTTTTGAGGATATTTTCGATTATGCAAAAAAAGATAATGTTCTGGACCATATAAAAGATTATTTTTACACTCTCAAAAGCCGGATTGAGTTTACAAACGACCGCAAAGAACTGCTGGAAATCCAAAAGAGCCTGTCTAAACTGAAAGCAAAGGTTTCTGACAAAGTTATAGAAGAGATTGAGAATAACAAGAAAGCTGCTATTGATCTGGTAAAAAAGAAAATCAAGCAGATAAATGAAAGTGAGAAAAAATCAAAAAGAAAAAATTATCCAGAAAAGAGAAAATAATAGTGGATGTATTAAAATGGGCTTGTTGGGCAAGATTTTGGATCTTGGGATGACCAAGGATTGGGAGGAATACCAAAGGGTGCAGTTATACAGGAAGATAGGCAAGAGATTGGATGATATGAGCATAGAGAAATTAAAGGAGCTTGCAGGTAAGTAGAATGAAGAAAAAGATGCTTAAAGAATTTGGAGATGCAGAAGTCTCGATTAGGG
Organism: uncultured Methanosarcinales archaeon; assembly: GCA_964550945.1. Lineage (GTDB taxonomy): Archaea > Nanobdellota > Nanobdellia > Woesearchaeales > CAZKBD01 > CAZKBD01. The sequence continues at coordinate 1,843 of CAZKBD010000007.1, read as the reverse complement.
ATTATTTCACACAGCACCATATAAAAGAGATTACTAGGAGATACATATTATTAGAGGATAGATGCCCTAAAAATCCAAAAAAATACAGCAGCGGAGATGTGTTCAAGATAATGATTAATCCTAATGACAAGGATGATACCAAATTCAGAGAAAAATGCAAGAAAATAGTTGAGTGGTCCAAAAAGCATAACAGATGCCCTGAGCTCAGTATCCACTGCCAATTAGGGGCCAGATTAATTGAATTGACGTAGGGGATTCGTATGAAACTGATATTAGACTTGGATAAAGACGATTTGGAAGAGTTGAAATTGGTAAAAGAGTTTATTGAAATAAGGATTGACAACAGTCACATACAGAAATATCTTCAGCTAAATAAAGCAGACAGCAAGGGTATGGCTGTAACAAAAAATGTAATCAACCATCTAATTGATCTGCAAGGGCCATTAGTTCCCATCAACAATATTGAAGCTGAAGCAAAGAAGAATAAGCGTATTGACAGAAAAAATATCAAATTCGTTATTGGCCAGCTGAAGAAGTCAGGATCAATACATGAGCCAAGAAAAGGGTTTATTGAGGTTATCTGAATTATGGTAAAAAAGAATAAGGACATAATTGAAAGCAAAACAGGGTTAAATGTTTTAATTAGCCATAAGAATACAGAAATGAAAAGCAAGATATTCTGCGACAGGATAGAGTACATACATGATAAGGGCATATTTGAGGGCAAACCAGTTTTTGACAATCATCTGATGTTCTGGTTAGGCAAGGAATTAGTTTTTAAGGTATGGCTTAAGCAGAATAAAAGGTATAAGGACTTAAATGAATCATTAAAGGATGTTGGGATTGAGAATATTACATAATTCCTTTAGGAATATTTTGTTCACAAAAATATTTATATAAGAATAATCTATGTTATCATAATGAGCCTATCCAATGAGGATGAATGGTCCTTGGTTTTAAATGGCGTTGACCAGCTCAGGAAACAATTAAAGGACCTTGAATCTAGGGCTGGTCTTGTAAAGGATTATCTAGACATTATTTTTGATAAATTATACGAATTAAAGGAGGCATTTCATGAAAGCAGAAATTAATGCAAAATTATCAGATAAAACCTTTGCCTTTAGCAAATCGATATTGCTGGATAAAGACTGCAAAAAGTTAAGATTTTACTCAGATACCATCCCTAACGTTGAAATTATTTTTGACAGGCTTGATAAATATGATTTTGAAAACCTAAGGAAGGGGGATGATTTTACAGAAACAGAAGATGATGTAAACCTCTTGGTTAATTTTGATTTGGATAAATGCATAGAATCAAATCATTTGTATTTTGGGCAGTTATGTAGGGTGAGGTTTGAAGAAGAAGACTGCTCACTTCATGCTGTGACTAAAAATTCAGACTTTCCTAAAATGTTGATAATTATCAAAAAATATGCTGAATGAAAGGAGGAAAAGTATGAAAAAAGCAAAAATAACAAAGCATGGAAATGAAACCTTTTTGTATGTCCCTAAGCTGAACAAAGAGATGAGATTCAATACTTATGCAAGGCATGGTGTCTTTTTGAAATTTGGAAAAGATGTTGAGGATTTGAAACAAAAAGAGATGGACGAATTGGCTAAAAGGCATTGAATCGGTGACCCTATGAAAATTGAAACAACGCGAAAATAAGAAAATGGGGCAATGAAACCTTTTTATATGTGCCTCAGTTGAACAAAAAAGTGAGGCTGAGCCAGGAAGATATAGACCAATGGGCAGCAGAAAAAACAAGGCTTATGGAATTAGCAAAAAAGAAAGCTGAGATAAGGAAGAGAGGAGGAGAGACATATCTCTATGTTCCGAAGC
>CAZKBD010000006.1:3960-41078 GCA_964550945.1 uncultured Methanosarcinales archaeon | reverse complement strand
TGTGCTGGCATACAAAGAAAAAGGAACCAGCGGTTATTCTGTGATTTTGGATTCTTTAGAGCATGACAGGACAATATTAGCGTACAAAGGAGTGAACAATTGCTTCAGTTACAATAAAGTTAATCTAAAAAAGCTAAAGGCTAAATGGTTTTATTTCTCGTCAATGATGGGAGATGCCTTTGATAGTTTAGTCAAGTTAGCAAAATTTGCTGAAAAAAACAAGATAAAAATATCGTTTAATACAAGCGAATACTTAGCAAAAAAAGGAGCGAATTACCTTAAAGAGATACTAAAAAGAACAGATATATTCATTCTGAATTATGAAGAAGCAGGACATATCATCCCTAACCATGATATAAAAGCCAGATTAGAAGGCCTTCATAAGCTAGGGCCTAAGATAGTTGTGATAACAAACGGCCATAAGGATGTCAATTGCTATGATGGAAATTTTTTGTATATAGGCAAGCCTCATGATGTGAGAGTTGTTGAAACAACTGGGGCAGGAGATGCTTTTGCTTCTTCTTTTTTAGCCGGCATGATCAAAAAGAACAGCATAGAGTTTGCAATTAAGTTAGGCATAATCAATTCTGAATCAGTAATAAGCCATCATGGGGCTAAAACAAAGCTGCTTAGATGGAATGAAGCGCTAAGCATGCTGAAAAAAAGCCCTGTCACAGTTACAAAAAAGAAATTTTAATAAATGGCCTTAGATTTCTCCTGTTTATGGAATACAAAGACCCTAACGGAGATTTCAAATTTTTAAATCATTTAGTAAAATGCCCTGCTTGTGGATGGGAAAACGGCATATTACGCCTGCCAAACTCTATCAGGATTAGGTATTGTGATTTATGCGAGCATAAGATTCATCTATAGCCATATCTTCCCTTTAGCGGAACAAAAACAAACGAGCCAAGATTCTCTGTTTCTAGCTTGCCTTTATGTTTTATCCCTTTAATCATATCCTGCCCAAAAAGTGAGCCGACTGGAGCTATTATTAACCCAGATTCTTTCAATTGATCAACCAATGGCTTTGGAATTCCGGGGCAGGCTGCCGTGATTATTATCCTGTCAAAAGGAGCTTCTTTTTCATAGCCTTGAGAGCCATCACAATTTATTACACTTACATTTCCGATGCCGCATTTGCTCAAATTGCTTCTTGCAAACTCAGCCAGTTCCTTAATGCACTCAGCAGTTATTATCTTGCCTTGTTCACCTACTAATATTGAAAGGATTGCAGCTTGATAGCCAGAGCCTGCGCCAACCTCCAAGACTTTATGGCCTTTCTTAACTTCTAAGGCTTCTGTCATTATCATCACTGTTGTCGGCTGAGAGATAGTCTGGCCCTCTCCAATAGGCAAAGGATAATCCCCATAAGCCTCATTTTCATACCCTCCCCTTATAAAGCACTCTCTTGGAATTTTTTTAAATGCCCCCATTATTCTCTTATCTTTGATTATATCCAGCTCCTGCCAATGTTTGATTAGCCTGTCCTTCATTACCCATTAATTTATCTTTGTCTTTTAAATAGTTTTTGAAAACGAAACGTTTAAATAAGATTAAAATAAAATACTTGCTGAAAAAGAGGTGATTCGATGGGATCTGGATTAGACTTATACATTATCTTCCTGTTTTTAGCAATATTTCTGATTCTAGTCTATTTTATCAACAAGAACATAAACCAAAGAATAAAAACAAAAAAATTCAAAAAAAGAGATTTGATGATCCTAAGATGGCGCATTTCTATTTGTTTCACTGTCCTGCTTATTGCATTGATATTATTCCTGAATAAAGACTCATTAGAAATAGCCTTAAGAGGGACATTTAATATTTTCTTGCTCATATCTCTGCTTATCTTTTTTGTCTCGTTTATTGGAATAATCATAATTGACCTATTGCTGCCCACAGAGATGGAGATCTGGAAAAGGGTATTGATTGAGATGAGCTTATTTTTGACATTATGCGTAATTTTGATTATTTTGATTAAAATAACCTGAAAAATGCAAGATTCAATGACAGTTATCATTGTTGTGCTCTTCTTATTGATTTTCGGCTGCCTGTTGTATATATTTACAACCTTCCTGTTTAGGCTGTTTGAAGAAGCTGATATCGAAAGAAGAACCAAGAAGATCTGGATATGGAGAGCTTCAATCTTCCTCGTTATAGCTTATATCTCGCTAATCTTATGGATCAACAAAGACTTCCTAAGCATAAACTATCTCGGAAGTTCTATGTTCTTCCTTTACATAGCCTTGTTAGTTTTCTTCATCTCATTGATTGAGATAGTCATTATTGATTTATTATTGCCAGATGTTATCAAGATGTGGAAAAGAGTCGCAATTGAGATGATAGTATTTGTATTACTATGTTTGATAACCCTCTTTATAATAAAAGTGTATTCTACTTTGGCAAGTTAAAATCGAAGAGTATTTAAATAAAACATCATAAGCATAGCTTTGCTGGGCTTGTAGTCTAGTGGCTATGACGCCACCTCGACAAACAATGCGGAATGGTGGAGGTCCCCGGTTCGAATAACTAACCTTTGAAAGTCCGGGCAGGCCCATTTATAGCAAAGGGCGCAATGGTTTGAGCATCATAGATACGTCATTTGCTCATTAAGAGCAGACAACGATTCTCAATATTTTTTGTCTGCTATTATAGGTGATAGATATCAAGAATGAGGAATACCCCAAATATTTTTTCATTTTATTAATCATAGCTGTATTGGTTGTTGTTTTCTTGGTAGTTAAGCCGTTTATTACAACAATACTTACTGGAGCTATTACAGCTTATGTGTTTTATCCTATCTACAATTGGTTAAATAATAAAACCAAAAAAAAGAATTTGTCTGCTTTGTTAGTCACTATACTGGTCATTTTGCTGATTACTCTTCCGCTATTTTTTGTAGTGGATTCCCTGTCAAAAGAGGCTTATGTCATGTATCTCACAGCAAAACAAAAGATGAGCATTGGAGGCGTTCTGAGTTTAGAGTGTATTGATGCGCAAGGAAATCCCTGTATTTTTTCAACTGAAGTGACCAATTTTCTGAACAACCCCAAGGTGGCATACCAATTGCAGGAAGCTATAACTAAATTGACAAATTTTGTGATCAATTATATTTCAGCCCTTCTTGTTTCAGTCCCATTTATTATCTTAAACTTTTTTGTGATGGTGTTCATAGTATTCTACTTGTTAAGAGACGGCCCATTGCTTGTTGCTAAGCTGCAAAGTGTTTTGCCCTTAAAAAAATCGCATCAAGATCATGTCTTCCAAAGATTCGAAGATGTTACGCATGCAGTTATTTTTGGCCACGTCTCAGTTGCTTTGATTCAAGGCGCTTTAGGTGCCATAGGCTTCATAATCCTGGGGATTCACGCTCCTATTTTATGGGGCGCTTTAATGGCCTTTTTTGCATTATTGCCTTTTATTGGCCCCCCAGTTATATGGCTGCCCATAGCGATAATGCAGATTTTGGACGGCTATTATGATAACAACACTAACATGATTATTAGAGGCCTGCTTCTAATATTGTATGGAGCTCTGATTATTGGCACAATTGACAACATTTTAAAGCCTAAACTGATAAGCAATAGGGCAGATGTGCATCCTGTTTTAGTGTTATTAGGCGTTTTAGGTGGCCTGAAAATGTTTGGCATTATGGGCATTTTTATTGGACCTCTGTTATTAGCTTTATTTATGGCTTTTATTAAGATATATGAGGAAGAGAAAAGTGAAGTTAAAAGTTAAAGATATGGATATTTCTACTGGAGGGCCGCTTATTGCTATTCTTAGCAAAAAAGATGCCCAAAAATTGGATCTGCATAATCTGGATAGGGTTACATTAACAAAAGGCAGGAAAAAATGTGTGGCCATAATTGACATTGCTGAGAGCAAAAAAGCGGTTTCAGCTGGAAGGATTGGCGCTTTTGAAGAAGTTCTAAAAAAATTAAGGCTAAATCATAACGACAAAGTAGATGTTACTCTAGCCAAAAGCCCAAAATCATTAGAATACATCAAAAAGAAGCTGGATGGTGAGAGATTAACCAAAAGCGAGATTGATCAGATTGTTGAAGACATTGTGGATAACCGTTTAAGTGATATTGAGCTTACTTATTTTGTTGCAGCATGTTACATAAAAGCAATGACATCAGAAGAAACAATACTGCTAACAAAGGCCATGGCTGGTTTTGGAGATGCTCTGAAACTAAATAAATATCCGATTATAGACAAGCACAGCATTGGCGGAGTGCCAGGAAATCGAACAACCTTGGTTGTAGTGCCAATAATAACAGCTGCAGGTTTCACAATGCCAAAGACAAGCTCAAGATCTATCACAAGCCCTGCTGGCACAGCTGATACTATGGAAGTTTTAGCAAATGTCTCTTTCAGTATCCAAAAGATGGAAAGAATAATAAAAAAAACAAATGGCTGTATAATCTGGGGAGGCGCTTTAGATCTGGCTCCTGCTGATGACGCTATAATCAAGGTTGAAAAGCCGCTTAGCTTAGATGCTGAAAGCCAGCTTTTGGCAAGCATCATGGCTAAAAAGCACTCAGTGGGTTCAACTCACATCCTAATAGACATCCCTATTGGCAAAAGTGCAAAGGTATTGAATAATAGGGAAGCTTTGCATTTAAAGCAGCAATTTGAAGATATTGGAAAAAAGCTAAAAAAACATATCAAAGTGATGATCACTGATGGTTCCCAGCCGATTGGGAATGGGATCGGCCCTGATTTAGAAGCGCGAGATGTGTTATGGCTGTTGAAAAGGGATTTTAGGCGACCTATGGATTTAGAGAAAAAGTGTTTAATGATGTCTGCTGAGATTTTCAAGATGGTGGGAATAAAAAACGGAAAAAAGAAAGCTCTAGAGATATTAGATTCTGGAAAAGCGTATAAAAAGATGGTTGAGATTATCAAAGCCCAGGGTGGCAAAGAGCCAGACACAGATGAAATTAAGTTAGGCAAATACGAATTTGACTTTGTAGCTGGCAAGGCTGGCGAGATTAAAGAGATTGGTAACACGTTTATTTCAAAAATAGCAAGGATTGCTGGCGCACCAGCCAACAAAGGAGCAGGCATCTATCTATACAGGCATGTAGGCAATAATGTCCAAAAAGGAGAAAAGATATTCACAATATATTCTGAGAGCAAGGAAAAACTGGAATATTCAAAAGAGATTCTTAATGAGATTAAAGGGATTGTGATAAAATAAAATGATCCGCTAAGAGACAATAGAAGTTATGATTTTCAGGAGCTATTTGTTTATTATTCACTTTTTCGACATTTTATCCATTTTTTGTGAATAATAGGCGCCGTTCTAGTGTCTAGAGGAATATGCTCCAATAATATTCACTCATTTCATCTGCTATAAATAAGACTAAGAGGGAATAGTGTTCTTTTGCAGCCTTAGTAAGATCTGCCCTATCTGCTTCCCTTAAGCATGCTAAGTATTCTGAACGCAGTTTTCTATGTATTATCACAGGAGGATAGCCATTCTGCATCAAGACGTAGTTTAAAAGCATTCTGCCTACCCTTCCATTCCCATCCATGAATGGATGTATTTTTTCAAATTTGTGGTGGAAGATTGTCGCAAATACCATAGGATGCAATTTTTTCTTGTTTTCATTATACCATTTGAGCAGAATGCCCATATCTGTCTTTACATAAGGCGCAGGGGTTGACTTAAAGTTCGATTTTATAACTCTAACATCCGTTGTCCTATAGCCTGCTCTTGCATCGATATTATCCATCAGTTCGGAGTGCATCCTTATTATAAATTCATGAGATAGTTCTGCTGATGAGCTGATAAGGCTTAGAAATACTTTTTCAGCATTTTGGAGATCATAGATTTCCCTCAATGTTTTGTCTTTTGGGGTTAATCCCTCTTCCAATAGGTTTCTAGCTTGCTGAAGGGTTATAGTATTCCCTTCTATGGATGCTGTATTGAATGCAAATTCTATGACAAAATTCTTCAGGATTTCTGTTTTTGTTTTTTCATCGTTCTTCTTAAAGGCTGAATTATAATGCAGCCTGCATGCTTCAACTTCTGCAAGCTTGTCCTCTATGAAAGGCTCTTTCTTCAGCTTCATGGAAGCAATCTTCTCTAAATAATGATTTGACTCGATAAACGTATGGATTGTCTTGTACGCTTTCCTTATCTTTTCCTTGAATTTGGGCAGGCTATCCAGCGACTTTCTCACTTCTTCTATAGAATTACCTAGGTACGCAATATCCTTAGTAATCACTTTTTTTCCTTTTCTTTCAGAAGCGCGAAGGTAATAGTAAGGCATTTTCCCTATTGTTTTCTTGTAGATGTATACCATAATCATAGCAGTAATGAGAACTTATATATAAATCTTACCCTCTACATTGCTTTTTATTAATGTAGTGGGTAAGACTAAAATGAGCAGGATGCTCCTGGCGAGAGTTGGTAAAAAGCGTATTGTTGGAGAGTTTTCTATAAATTCCCATATAAACCTAAACTCAAATAAGGATTATATAATTAAAAAATAAACGCCGACGCCCGGATTTTCAACGTGCCAGAAATCTCAGATTTCTGAGCATCCGTTTGAACCGAGATATCCTTTCGGAAATCAGCTCTCAAGGCTGACGCAGTGCCAGGTTGTGCCACGTCGGCATAATCCTTTAAAATCTTTATTTTTATTTAAATCTATCTGAGGGTGTTGCGTAAAATTCTTTAGCGATCAAAATTTTCATTGGTAACAAGCAAGATTTTTATTTTTTTTGCTGTTTTAGGCTGATTTTGGTGCTTAAAGGTTAAAAAAAGCCCAATTGTACCTTATTTTTAGGGTTTATCGTCAAAAAACAATATAGAATACTTTTTAAACCTTTCGAAAAACCGAAAGATTTAAATAGTGACATCTTTTTTCCTATATAAATTTATTGTATTTATTAGAGTATAATAAAAATTTTGTTTAAACATTTTGTTAAGGGGGTGTTCAAGATAATGAAGTTCATTACTATTAAAATGCCCCTTTGGCAGATAGGTGATAAAAATGCCTGAAATGGTTAAAAAATGCCCTGAATGTGGCGGAATTAATTTATTCTGGAATAGAGATAAAGGAGAGATTGTTTGCAAGGATTGCGGTCTTGTTATCGAAGACAAGATGATCGACTTCACCCAAGAATGGCGCGAATTTGACTCTGACGAAGCAGAGCAAAAGAGAAGGACAGGGGCGCCAATGACCTACACTCAATATGATCAAGGCCTTGGAACAGAGGTTGGAGAAAAAGCAGACCTGTTCAAGCTTGGTGGAAAAGACAGAAACAAGTTCTTTAGGCTTAGAAAATGGCAATATAGGATTTCTACTGCTATTGAGAGGAACTTAAAGCTTGCTTTGGCTGAGCTAAAGAGAGTAAGCTCCTACCTAAAGCTGCCAAAATCAGTTGAAGAAGAAAGCGCTAGAATCTACACTTTAGCTGTTCAGCGTGGCTTAGTCAGAGGAAGGAGCATGGAATCCGTTGTTGCTGGCGCTTTATATGCAGCTTGCAGGCGGCATGATGTCCCAAGAACATTAGATGAGTTAAGCGAAGCCTCTGGAATTGAAAAAAAAGAGATTGGAAGAACCTATAGGTTTGTTACAAGAGAGCTTGGAATTAATATTCTACCTTCAAATCCTGCTGACTACATCGCAAGATTCGCTTCTGCATTGAAGCTTAGCGCAGAAACGCAAAGCAAAAGCGTTGAGATATTAGAGAAAGCGCAGAAAGCAGAGCTTACTTCAGGAAGAGGGCCTACTGGAATCGCAGCAGCTGCTCTTTATGTCAGCGCTTTGATACACGGCGAAAAAAGAACTCAAAGAGAAGTTGCTGATGTCGCTGGCGTTACAGAAGTTACAATAAGAAACAGGTATAAAGAGCTTCTTGATGAGTTAGATTTGGAAAAGGATATCAAGAAAACAAAGAAAAAGAAGAAGCGCTAGAAGGAATATAAATATTTTTTTAAATTGATTACCTTATTATTTTTTAGGGGTATCCTTTCTTTTTTTAATATGGCTATCTTTTTCCTGCTGTTGTTTGATCCACAATAACCTCCAATAGAACCGTCTGATTTTATTACACGATGGCAGGGCGTTATTATTGGCATTCTATTATTCTTTAAAGCATTGCCAACTGCCCTGTATGCCTTTGTCTTGAGCTGCTCAGCGATAATTTTGTATGTGGTCACTTTTCCCTTAGGTATCTTTTTTGTCAGGCCTAAAACTTTATCAGAAAAAGAATTATTGCAGGTTGAATGTATCTTTGATTTGGTCATTCTGATAATTATAGATCACTAATAGGTTGGAATACTGCAATACAATATCTCCTGCTTCAGCATTCTTGTATAATGTAGGATAAGTCTGTTTTAATTGGTCCAAATTTGCTTGATCTAACACCCTGCCATTCGGCTTTTCATTTTCATAGCCTTTAACCTCAGGGTGAACCAAAAGCTTTGTAAAAAAATCAGCAGGCAGCTGCGCTTGCAATGGAATGTCATATACAATATTTCCTGATTCATAATCAAAAATCACAACACGATCATCATAGTTCACAATATAATCTCCAATAAAAGACTCATTCAAGCCACTAATTTGTTGCTTAAGATTCTCTAAGTTGTCCTTGCTTACTTTAATAACCAGCCTAGGTGTAACACCTTTATAGCCAGAAAGCGCTTGGTTTGCTGTTATCTTGTCTAATAGGTCAGCAGGAGCTAATTCAACCTCTTGTACATTCACTATCTTGTCTTCTTTTGAGTCATATATGACAGCAGCTTCTGCATATTCAAGAAGATAATCTCCTTGCTTTGCCTTATCAAAGAAAACAAGATTATTTGTTTTAGCTTGCTGCAAAAAAGCATCAGTCAGGTAACTAACTCTCGGATATTGAGATTTATAATTCAAAAGCTCGCTATGGCTATCCAGCTTTGCTTTTAATGGCTCTAAAGCCCCTTCTGCCAGCCCTTCTGGCTTTTGTATGCCTTTCAGTTCATAAACAGTGTATATGGACAATCCGAGAATTATCAATAGTATTACCAATATAGGCAAATTTTTTATCATATTCAGGACAATAATGAATGAAGTGTCTTTTTTTAGCATTTTACCCCCTAAACAACTTAGTCAAAGATGTGGTTTATATATATTTCGCTATTGGGCAATATACTTCAGGACTGGTTTGATATTATACTCTTTTTTGTACTTTTTTGCCAGCTTGATCATTTCATCTTTCTTTATGGTTATGCCTTTTTTGCTCAACATTTTGTTTATATTGATTAAAAACTGGCAAAACTGGGTTGCATTGTGCGGTTTTTCTGTCTTATAAGCCCTTTCAAAGTCTATCAATACAGCCCTATTTTTTTTGTTGACTATAATGTGTTTCAAGGGATGATGCATCTCTTCTTTATTGATTTTCAATTTATCCATAATATGGAGCTGGTTTAAAACATCCTTCAGCGCTTTCAAAATTCTATCCTTGCTATTTTTTTCTATAAAATCAAGAATAAAATCCCCTTCCACAAAGTTGTATACTATGCTATTAGCTCCAAATTTCAACAGCTTGGGGCCAATATTGTGTTTATTCAGCAGTTTAAGGGTTTGTGCCTCATTCTTTATCCTTCCAACAGCATTTGATTCTGGATTTTTTGTCTTTACTGCAACCTTCTTGTTTTTGTATTTGGCAGTATAAACCACTCCCCTTTTGCCTTTTGCCAGATATTTAATATTTTTAAGTTCACTCATTTTCTATAAGATAAACAAATATGCCTTCAAAAAAGATGTTTTCTTTTTCCAATTCCCTAAACTTAAACCTTTTCTTGATTAGATACCTGTCTATCGTATCTTTCCCAGTCAAAGAAGAAAAAACAAGCAATATCTTTGTTTTCGGCTTGATATATGGATTAGCTTCATTCAAAAACCTGCATATCAGCTCATAACCTTTTTTTCCGCCATCCAATGCAACATCCTTGTCATTAGGGTCTTCTGGAAGGTATGGCGGATTAAAGATTATTGTATCAAACTTTATGTCCTTGAATTTTTTATTCATTCTGAAAACTGAAAACAAGTCGCTTGTCAAGAACACAATTTTATTATTGTCAATGTTCCTTCTGCAATGGCTTATTGCCTCTTTGTCAATATCAACAGCATATACTTTTGGGACTTTTTTTGAGCTTGCTGCCTCTAAAGCCTGTATTCCAGAGCCAGTTCCAATATCTAGAACAATGCCCTTCACATATCTTTTTATGTGCTTCTGCAGCAAAAATGAGTCTTCTTGAGGTTCATACATCTTTATGCCTTGTTATTATCTCTTTTACTAATATCTTTGGATCGCTCTCATAGACAATATTCTCTTTTTCTCCTCTTTTATCGCATACTTCTGCTATATTTGGAATCAGCTCAGTTACCCCTTGAGAGCCTTGCAATACTCCAATAATTTTCCCATCGTGAAATGCTACAGTAAACTCATTTAATGTCCCTATCTGGCCTCCAAGGATTATTACTGCGTCCACATTTTTTACCAGTATGTAATTCCTTTCTGGTATCCCTAATCCAGTAAAGATAAACTCTGAAAACACATCTGATGGGAAATTATAAAGAGATTTATGCGCTTCTAGATCTTTGGCTGGAGATACTGCAATTGTTTTTCCGTTTTCATTAAAACAAGCCTTTGCAGCTTCATAAGGATATCCCCAGCAGCCGCCTGTATAAAGAACTGATTTATGTTTAGCTATCTCTTCTCCAATCTTCCTGACTTTCTCCAATAATTTTTTATCTTCTCCTTTTCCAGAGCCGCATACTGCTATTTTCATACATTCAAGAGAAATCTTAATAGTTTAAATAGTTTTTTGATTGTTTATGTTATTTTAAACCTGAGAGGTCATCTAATCTAATACTTGGTCCAAATAGGATATAAGGGTTACCAAGATAATCTGAATTAGGTGGTTTGGAATAAAGCCCGTTTTTAGGGTTATATACTTCGTCTGGAGTGTTTAGTCCGCTAGCAGTGCTTTGCAAGGTTGGATTATAATTTCTTGAAGTTGGACTTTGTGAAGAAACTTCTTTTGTAACTGCTGCTTGTTTAGCAGGAGCTTCTAGTTTGTAATATCCTTCAGAAGAAGCTCCAGCAAAGCTAGATGCAAAACCTGCTGCTAATATCGCAATACCTCCGCTTGCTGTTACCCACGCTAATCTGCGCTTAGGTGGTATAGTGAAAAAACTATAACCGGAACTTTTTGCTGTTTGACGCCAATTACTAACTGTTTGATAAGCATCGCTCTCTTTTACACTTTCTAATAAACCACCAGCTGTTTGATATACTCTACTTGATTGTATCTTTTCTAACCATCCACTAGCTTTTTGGTACACTCTGCTAGTTATATTATTAATCACGCCTTCTTTCTTATGGGTGTCTTTAAGCCAGTAAAATAGATCTTCACAGGCAAACCAAACAGGATTAACAATCTTATCTATACCTCCTTCTACCCATTCTATCCAACTTCGATTTTTCAACCTTAACTGCTCATACTCAGCATCTCTTTTTGTATACCACTCTATATACTCAGGTTTATCTAAAAAAGATGGTCTTGTTTGGCTGTACGATTCAGATTTTCCTTTTGGAGCAGCTGATGTGCCACTTCCCCTATAGTTAGCCTTCCAACTCCCAGGTACTGAGGCTCTTGTAGTTTCCCTATGGTTAGCCTTCCAACTCCCAGGTACTGAGGCTCTTGTAGTTTCCCTATGGTTAGCCTTCCAACTCCCAGGTACTGAGGCTCTTGTAGTCTCTCCAACTGTTTCTTTAGGCTTAGCAGCAGGTTTACTATCACTACTTAACCTATCTGGTTGTCCATAACCAGATTCTTTTGCAGCAATTCTTTGCGTATACGCTTGTTCTGCAAGTTCCGCTAGACTAGAAACTGATTTATAATCATCAAGAAACCCTCTAGTTTGTTCAAACTTTTTATGTTCTCTTATCCCTAACTTTCCTGAATAATATAAATCCTGATTGGTTTGAATAAAATCTGTTGATTTTTGAATCCTTTTCTGGAAATCTCTTGTCTGGCTTACTTCAATGAATCTTTGCATTCCTGCAACATAACCTTCTTCAAGTGGATTATGCTGAGTCATGTACTCTGCGATAGCTCTAATTGCTTTTATCCTGTCCTCCCATACAAAATTATCATACTTTGCAAAATCAACACCAGAACTATTAACAGTATCTTCAAATCCATACATCAATTTACCATTTCTTGTTACAGAACTGCCTTCCTGTTTCTTGTAACCGTGCTTAACAGTTCCAGCAACTAATGCTTCAAGAGAAAACCTTCTATCAAGAAAATCTGATAGAACTGCGTCTAGCGGTTTATTTCCTCGTTGGGGTTCTTCTTGCATAACAACTGCCATTCTTAGATGATTCCTCGGTCTTTTTACTAGTGATACATTTACTACGTTGAGTGGATAGTTGTTTATTTATAAATCTTTTGATTTTTTATCATCAGATAGTGATAAATACAAAAAGGGATATCCTAGAATTGTTTAGAAAAATCGCCGATTACCTAAACAGATGTATAATCCGCTCTTTTAAAGTTAGTTTTCTGATGAAATGCGCATTATGGATTGCAATCTTTAGGTTTATATCATTGATTTTCTTGTTTAGCCTCTCCAGATCATATCTCATCAGCCTTACATTTGTGACCAGAAGGGCTTGTTTGTGATCTTTGCTTACAAATATGTTATCCAGCTTATTAAACGTCTCTTTCACAGGGATTACTTTTTGGACCGACTCACCCCAATTGTTATTATCTTCAGGATTCTGCTGCGTTAATTTGAACACCAGGCCAAGATTCCTGTAGAGCTTAATGCCTGTCTTGAGCTTCTCTTTATCAAATCCAAATTCATTGCACAATAGATCTATGTCGCCATGATCAACCTTCTCATCAAAAAGGATAAACCTTTCAAGATGGTATTGATTAAGCTTAAGTTCATTTATCTTTGATACTCTTTCCATAAAAACCACCTGCTTTTTTTACAAAATATTATAACTGCGTGAAATATAGCAAACGACCTTTCAATTGCCTAATATTTGTGTCGTTTGCTTACAAAGAAATGCAAAGCATTTCTTGTACAAAAAAACACAACGTGTTTTTTATGTATTACGAATAGACAACTAATTGTATGATTATTTTATCCGTGAGTATAACTATAAAAAGTTTTCTACACAATCTCCTTAACAAGCTCTTTTGCAGCCTTGTTTATGTCTTTTGCTTGGTATAACCCCCGTCCGATTATAGCATGCCAGTATTTGCCAGCTGCTTTTGCAGATTCTGTTAATTTCCCTCCCTGGGCTATCAGGCCGGGAGAATAAAAAACGGCTTTTTCTCCAAGAAGTTTCCTGTAATATGCGATCCTTTCAGGCTTATTGCCTGGAACAACAAAATCATTAACCCCTAAGTTTTGAGCAAGTTTGTATATCCTTTCAGGAGCTTCGTCATCAATAAACCCATCATCCGAGCTTAAATACCCTTTATGAGTCATTTCCCCCCCAATTATCACATTGATCTTTTCTTTTTGCGCTGATTTTATCCATTCTTGTTCAGTTACCGGACCAGCCTGCGGAAATAATATCACAGCATCAACGCCTTTTACTGATTTCATGAATAGTTCTCCAATATCAGGTATATCTGTTCCAGCTTTCTGATGGTCATAAATGATTGGCAAATCACTGAATTTCCTTATGGACTCAACTATTGTTTTAATGCCAAATGGAATAACCAAAGAAAACCCTATTTTGTAGCCTCCAACTCCTTTAACAGAACATGTTTCTTTAACTAGATTTTTCAATTCTTCTAAGCTGCTGACATCACAGCTAGGTATTATTGATCTATCCGCTTTTATAATTTTCATTGTTCCAGATATTCCATAACTTTTTCATGCTCTTCCCGGGTTATCATGTTATTATCAATCATATAATCCAAAAGCTGCCTTAATGTCATCAATGAATGCAGTTTAACTCCCTCTTTTTTAAGGGTTGCTGCTCCTCCCTGTTCTCTATCCAAAGTTACAAGAACATGCTCTACAATAGCTCCTGAATTCCTTATCCCGTCAATAAAAGCCAGCTTAGACCCGCCATCAGTTATCATATCATCTATCAATACGCATTTATTGCCATTTTCAATAAGCCCCTCAATCATTGAATTAGTGCCGTATCCTTTTGGCCTTTTTCTCACATAGACCATAGGCAATTTCGTTTTCAGAGCAATAGCTGCCGAATAAGGTATTCCAGCGCTTTCTGCTCCAGCCACAATATCAACATCCATCTTCTTGACTAATTGGGCTAGCTCATCTGTTACAATATCAAAAGAGTCTGGAAAAGAAGGCAATATCCTCAAATCAACATAAACCGGGCTTTCTCTGCCAGAAGATAGGGTGAATGCGCCAAGCTTAAGCACATTAGCATCACACAGCGCCTTTGCCACTTTCTCGTTCATAATAATCCACCTCCTTAGATTTTACATCAACAATCTGATCATTTTCAAAGACAACATTCCCATTTACTATTGTGAGTATTGGCCATCCTTTTAATGTTTTTCCATTGAAAGGGCTCCATTTGCATTTTGTAAACAATCTATCATTCTCAACTTTTTTCTCTTTCTTCATATCCACTATGGTTAAATCAGCGTGATATTCCTCTCTCAATATCCCTCTGTTCCTGATCGCAAAAATCTTTGCAGGATTCTCGCAGCACAACTTGGTTATTTGCTGCAATTTAAGTCTTCCTTTGTTCACAGCGTCAAGCAATAACGGCAGCATTGTTTCAGTTCCAGGAACTCCATATGCTTTTCCGCCATTTTTTTCTTCTATTGTATGGGGCGCATGATCGCTTGCAATCGTATCTATATTATTTTTATCTAATGCCTGCCATAAGGCATCCTGGTCTTTTTTTGTTTTCAGTTCAGGCTTTATCAGGCCAAAATTACCAAGCTGCTTAGCATCATCCTCAGTTAAAAACAGATGATGAGGCGTTAGCTCTGTATAGAATCTTGAGGTTTTTGCGTGGCTTATTGTCTTCAACTCATTTTCTGAGCTGATGTGGCATAAATAAAGCCTGTTTTTTGTAGGCTGTATAAGCCCAAGCGCTTTTTCCAGTTTTTCAGCTTCAGCATGGACTGAAATAAGCTTTGCTGACTCAAAAATCTTTTTTAACGCTTCGTCATCATCAATCATCATCTCTCCTGTTGAAAGGTCCATAAAAACCTTGACAGAAGCTATTCTTTTTATCTTCTTTATCTCATCGAGGTTATTTTTAGTTGCGCCAAAATGAAATCCATAATTTACAATAGATTTTTTTGCCAGCTCTCTTTTTTGCTTTAACAGCTCTAGGCTGGTTGTTGGCGGGTTTGTGTTTGGCATATCCAGGATTGTAGTTACGCCTCCAGCTGCTGCAGCACAAGAGCCTGTAAAGAAATCCTCTTTTTGGGTTAATCCAGGCTCGCGGAAATGGACATGGCTGTCAATGATCCCTGGCAAGACAATATTGCCTTTTGCATCTATCACTCTATCAACAGTAACTCTTTCATTAGATACCTCTCTGATAAATTTGTCTACAATCAGGATATTTTTTTCAATTAGCTTATCGCCGTCAAGAATCTTGGCGTTTTTTATAAGAATGCTCATTTCATTACTTCCACTCCTTACCTTTTCCTGATTTTTTATTATAATCAACCATAAAGTCAATCCCTTGCTGAGGTTTTTCTGGCTGCAGAAACATACTGCTCACCATAACAGTATTACATTTCTTGCATACGCCATATACCATCCAAGCAACTGGTTTCTTATCGTCATCTTTAGCATCTATTATTCTCATATCAAATTCTCTGCCGCATCTATGCTTTCCTGGAAGTATCTTGAGCTCTTTCATCTCAACTTTTCTTCAATAACATTTTTCTACTGACAGCACCCTAAATAAGGGCTATTTTAATTAGACAGGCAGTGTCTGCCAATTCTTAAATAGAGTGTATGGTTCTCTTAGTTTTCTCTCTAATAGCTTATTTATTCAATAAGTTCCTTAATCTCTTTCTTTAGTTGAGGAATATCCTCTTTTACTGTTTTCCAAACTGCATTTAAATCAACGCCAAAGTATCCGTGGATAAGCTTGTCGCGCATTCCAGCGATTTTCTTCCAAGGAATTGATTGATGATTGTCTTTAAATTCTTGGCCAAGCATCTTTGTCGCTTCCCCAATTATCTCTATCTCTCTTATTATTGCTGCTTGGATTATATTCTTATCCATAAATCTTTTTTCGCTTATGTTATTAGTGTACTCTTCAATCCTGTTTATTGCATCCATAACATGCTTCAAATAGACAGAGTTATCCTTATTATTCATACTAGTTCGACTCTTTCTCTTTTTATCTTATCTATGAGATAGGGGCTTATAAATTCTTCAGTGAGCAATTCTATCTTCTTGCCGGTTTTTTCAGACAACTCCTGCTCAATCCCCACAAACTCAAGCAGTGATTTTGGCTTAGCGAACTTTACTAGGATGTCTACATCGCTGTTTTTTCTCTCTTCCCCTCTAGCATAAGAGCCGAATAGCCCTACCTTTACTGCTCCCTCTTTCTTCAGCCTTTCAACAATTATTTTTAACAGCTTTTCTTTGTTCATAATATCCCTTGAGGTAGGGTAATTTTCTTTAGTTTTTAATGGTTTTTGTTTTTTAGTTCTAACCTTTATCCTCAATTGTCAAAAGATCCGGCATAATGGCTCTATGCCAATTTTCCAGACACTGTCTGGAAGTTCTGGTATTGGGTATAAACCTGCCTTATTAAGTAAACATTGCTTTTACTAAACCCTTTCCCACACTTTAACTTCAAGTCTGTGGAAAGGTTATCCAATAATGCGCTTCCATACTCCGCTTTTTCTTCTCCTTTTTGTTCAAACTCAACTATCCTCTTACCAATCTCCCAATATGTTTTGACAAGAATAGAATTTACTGCGTAAAACGCTTTTCTTCTCCCTTCCTCCAGAATTCTCCCTATGTTTTGGATTAGGAAAGAGTATGGTTTTGGCATGAATTTTTTGCTCATTTTGAATATTCATTAATGCTTATCACTTTGCCGCTTTTCACCCTCGCGAATTTTCCTAGTTCTGTCATCTTTCTTAATTGCTCTGAGTTAAACACAGGCCCGTCTTTGCACACCAGATAACAATTGATGCTGCACTGGTCGCAAATTCCAAAACCGCATTTCATATATCGCTCTAAAGATGCCTGGCACTCAATCTTATTTTCTTCACAGATATCAAACACCTTTTTGATCATCAGCTCTGGACCGCAGGTATAAACAGTATTGTATTTTTTCTTTTTCAATAATTCCTTAAAAAGCTCTGTTGTGAATCCCCTAAATCCTAAACTCCCGTCATCAGTGGTTATCTTGGAATTTTTTATCTTAAACAATAGCTCTGACTTTGTTTTTGCTCCGACTATCACATCAGGAGCTTTCAATCTCTTTATTAATGGCAGCAAAGGAGCTACGCCAATGCCTCCTGCAATAACCAATGCATTATTTTTTATTTTAAAGCCATTTCCATAAGGCCCTCTAATCCCTATTTTATCTCCTTTTTTCAATTTTGCCAGTTCATCTGTAAAAGGGCCTTTGGCCTGAAACGTGAAAGCAATTTTATCCTCAATATAAGACAAAGAAAATGGCTTTTCATCTATCTCAGGCAGCCACACCATAAGGAATTGCCCTGGTTCTGCTTTGATCTGCTTATCAATGAAAAAAGTCTGCACATTAGGGTTTTCCTGCACAATATTAGTGATTTTGACAATTTCTGGTGTGTCCATTTTATTGTCCTTAACTACAGTTTATCCTTAACTAATTTCTTTAATAGGATTATAATATGCCGGTATTCTAATCTATTCATCTCAAAGAATTCTTTTTTGACAAAGAATCCCCTGTAATCAATTTTATTTCTGACCTGCCTCAGCTCATCTATCTTTTCTGATTCCACATCAAGCTTAGGGTTTTCTTTCTGAAAATATCTTATCAAGCACTCATGATTTGATGATTCTATTCCATTAAGGTTTAAATAGGCTGTTAACAATTCTTTAATGATCTCATAATAGCCTTCTACTAGTATTGAAGAGTACCTGTCATCAAGAATCACACCTAGAGAATCCCAGAATTCATGCCGTATCTCTACACTCTTTAGCATGTTTCTAACCCTTTCTTTGTCGGGTTCTATCTTATTTATGGTCTTCTCAGCAACGCATTTTTCCCAATTCATCTGAATATCCTCAAGTTACCTTTCAAAACAATACCATTTGCGAGGTTGTTTTTTAATTCTTTGCTTAAGCTGTTCATACTCTTTTCAAATATTAAGTGTACTTTTCTTCCTAACCTCTCTTCAAATTTCACAATGTCTATCTTTTCCTGGCTTGCTTCGACAAAAATATCTATGTCGCTTGTTTTCGTATCTGTGCCTTTTGCATAGCCCCCAAACAGCACAATACTGTTGGGCATCAATTTTTCATATAAACAATCAATTAAGCCTGACTCGTAAATCTTCATTTGATTTATTGTTTTTTTGTATCTCTGGAAATCCGGATTTTCCGTATTGGCGTTATAACTTTTATACAATGTTCTTGCGTTTACCTTTATAAGCCCGATTTTTAATAATCTTTTGATATAAACTGCAACTGACTTATGGTGCAATTTGATTATTCTGCTTATCTCTCTTAGCTGAAAATCCTTCAGAGGGTCATTAAAAAAAACATTCAAAACCTTAAACAAGGGGTAATCATTCAATAGCTGGCTCATTTTTGCACCACTTGGATATTTTACACTCCAGATGGCGTATTATCCCTCCAGTAGTATATAAATGTTTCTGTTTTTAGGTTTACTCTGGCTATCTCTAGCGTGTCCATTTTATTCATGCGCTATCCCTATCAGCTCTTTTATTTTGCTGTATCCATTTTTTTCCATCCACTCTTGCATCTCAGATAGTATTTTGTTAAACACATCAATATCCCGATAATAAACTGCAGAGCCTACTCCAACAGCAGATGCTCCTGCCATCAGCATCTCTATTGCATCCTTTCCTGTTGTTATTCCACCAATCCCTATTATCGGAACCTTAACTGATTCATATATCTTATAGACAGATGCAATTGCTATTGGCTTGATTGCTGGCCCTGACACGCCGCCAAACTTATTCGCTAGGATCGGTTTTGCTGCTTCAATATTTATCGCCATTCCTGGGCCAAGAGTGTTAATTGCTGAGATTATATCAGCATTGCCTCTTTCAGCTGCTTTGGCTATCTCGGTTATATCATTGACATTTGGAGTCAGCTTTACAATAACAGGAATATGAACTGATTTCCTGACTTTCCTGGTGTATTCCTCCACAAGAGCAGGATTTTTTCCAATAACCTGCCCAAGATTCTCATCTTTCGCGACATTTGGGCAGCTTAAATTAAGCTCCAGAGCATCAGCGCCATATTTCTCAAGCTCTTGCGCAAGCTTGGCAAATCCTTCTGCACTTTCTGCAAATATGTTCGCTATTAATGGAGCATTTACTTTCTTAAAATCCTTGATCTCGTCACTATAATGTTTATATCCTGGATTGCAAAGGCCCATTGCATTCATCAAATAGTGCTCAGTCGCAATTAACGAAGGATTTTTATGGCCTGCTCTTTCCTCCAAGCCAATTGCTTTGGTGGTTATCGCGCCAGCGCCATTATCCACTATTCTCCTCATTATTGGAGCAGTTAAATCAAGAATTCCCGAAGATAGGATTAGAGGATTTTTTAACCTGATGTTAGCAATTTTTGTTGACATGTCAGAAATCGAAGATTTATGAAAAATCATTGATTTTTTATGACCCAAAAATTCATACGAATTTTTGGATTTCTGAGCATGATCAAGAACCGCTTGTTTATGGAATGGATGTATACTGCGTGTTATTCTCCTATTGGCGGTTCTTGACAGATCCATTTTATCTTAGTTCAACTTCATCCATATTGATTATTCTCTCACAATACTCGCATTTAAGCTCATCATGTTGCAACAACCTGAATCTTGCCTCGATATTCTGCTTATTGGTTACACACATAGGATTAGTGCACCTGATTATGCCTACAAGCTCTTCAGGAATCTTCACTTTAATCTTTTTTTTGACTTTGTAGTCCTCTATTATGTTCACAGTAGCGTTGGGAGCCAGTATGGCTATCTTGTCAACCTCTTCTTTTGTAAGGCTCCTGTTGCTTATCTTGATTATTCCCTTTATGCCCATTGATTTGCTTTTTAGGTTCAATGCTATTGAGATAGGGTAGCGGAACTCCTGGGGGTTTAATATCCTCATTACCTTGAATGTATCTCTGCTTGGCAGGTGGTCTATCACTGTTCCTTGTTTTATTGCAGGTATTTTTAACTCCTTCATTTTAAATAACCTCATCAGTTAAAATGAAAGTTACGAATGATAGTGAGTATGCTTTCATCTTATTTTCCCCAGCACTAAAGCCAATAGTGCTTTTCTTACAGCAATGCCATTCTCAGCCTCTTCAAAATAGAGCGCGTGCTTAGTGTCATCCAGTTCAGGGTTTATCTCCCCTACTCTCGGCAGAGGATGCATTATCTTGAGGTCATCTTTTATGTGATTAAGTAAGGATTTATCCAATGTGTATACCTCTTTATATTTCTCATACTCCAAAGGATCAAGGAATCTTTCCTGCTGGATCCTGGTCACATAAAGGATGTCCAGCTCTTTGCTGACATCAAACAACTCAGAGGCCTTTGTGCATTTTATCCCTTTCTCTTTTAATTCTTTGATATAATGGTCTGGCATCTGCAAGGCATCTGGAGCAATGAAATATTGATGGATATCCCAGAAACTTAGCGCAATTGCCAAGCTATGGACAGTCCTTCCGTATTTCAAGTCGCCCAAGAACCCTACTTTCAACCCATCGAGTTTTTTCTTTGTTTTTAGTATGGTGTACAGATCAAGAAGCATCTGTGTTGGGTGCTGGTTGGCTCCATCACCTGCATTGATTATTGGGATTGAGGCAGCTTCAGCTGCTAATCTGGCAGCGCCTTCTATAGGGCTTCTTATAACAATAACATCACAATACTTTTCTACTATCTTGATTGTATCCCACAAAGTCTCTCCTTTCTTTATTGAGCTCACTTTCTCATCAGAGAATCCTATCACTTTGCCCCCAAGCTTGCACATAGCGCTTTCAAAGCTCAACCTTGTCCTTGTGGACGGCTCGAAGAACAATGTAGCCAGGATCTTCCCTTCAAGCAGTTTTGGGCTGCTTTTATTCTCCATCTGTTTTGCAATCTTTAAAATATAAAGAAGGTCATTTTTTGAGAAATC
This sequence comes from uncultured Methanosarcinales archaeon, assembly GCA_964550945.1. GTDB lineage: Archaea > Nanobdellota > Nanobdellia > Woesearchaeales > CAZKBD01 > CAZKBD01. Next base: position 19,714 of record CAZKBD010000006.1, on the reverse strand, counting down.
GCGTATAGAGATTATATCCCAACCTTTAAAATCCATTTTACCATCACCACCCCTTTGTTTGTTCCATGAAGTTTAACATATATAAACTTTATTGTTTTTTGGCACTAAACTCCCTATAGTAATCCTCGAGTGAATTTACTGAAACCTTCTGATTGATTAATGCTTTAATTGCATTGACAGCTGCTTTTGTTGCAGTTACTGTTGTTATGTAAGGGACATCAAGCTCAACAGCAGCTGTCCTGATCTCAGCTGAATCGCTTTTTGGATGCGTGCCTCGGTGGATATTTATTATCAAATCCAGCTCTTTCCTTTTCATCATTTCAATTATTAAAGGATTATCCCTTATTTTTGGAACTTCAAATGAATGGATGCCATATTTCTCTAATACCTCCCTAGTTGTTCTTGTGCAGTACAGATTGAATCCTAGGCCAACTAATTTTTTAGCAAATGGCGCTAGCCCTTCCTTGTCTTTCTCCGGCCCTATTGTCCAAAGTATATTGCCTTTTAATGGCAACGAAGTGCCAGCGCAAGCTTCTGCTTTGAAAAAAGCTTTGTCAAAATTTTCATCTATCCCCATCACTTCTCCTGTTGACTGCATCTCAGGCCCTAATGAAGGCGCAACACCATGCAGCTTTAAGAATGGAAAAACAACCTCTTTCACAGAAGCGAATTTTGGCTCTTTGTATTCAGTGAGCCCTAATTCTTTTAGTGTTTTGCCGAGCATTATCTTTGTAGCCATTTTTGCTAAAGGTATTCCAATTGTTTTGCTTACATAAGGAACTGTTCTCGATGCCCTGGGATTCGCTTCTAAAATGTAGATGATGTTATCTTTTACTGCCATCTGCATATTTATTAGCCCTATTGTCTTTAATTCAAGGGCAAGTTTTGTTGTATAATCAATAACCCTATCTTTCAGTTCTTTAGACAGATTTTGAGGAGGAATCACGCAAGCAGAATCACCTGAATGGATGCCTGCTTCCTCGATATGCTCCATTATTGCAGCAACAAAAACCTCTTTTCCATCAGATAAGGCATCAACATCAAGCTCTGTGGCATTTGACAGATATCTGTCTATCAATACAGGATGTTCTGGGCTTATATCCACAGCTTCCTGCATGTATGAGACCAGCTCTTCATCATTATCAACAATCTGCATTGCTCTGCCGCCTAAAACATAAGATGGCCTGACTAGAACAGGGTATTTTATCCTGTTGGCAATTTCTAAAGCCTCTTCTACTGACATTGCTGTTCCCCATTCTGCTGAAGGTATCTTCAGCTTGGCTAGCACTTGGCCAAATTTCTTCCTGTCTTCTGCCAGATCAATGCTTTCTGGCTGGGTTCCTAGTATCTTGACACCTGCTCTATGAAGCTTCATTGCCATGTTTATTGGAGTCTGGCCTCCAAACTGGAGGATTACTCCCAATGGATTTTCTCTTTCAATGATATTCAAAACATCTTCAAACGTCAAAGGCTCAAAATAGAGCTTATCAGAAGTGTCATAATCTGTGGATACTGTCTCAGGATTGTTGTTTATTATAATGGCTTCATACCCATCCTCTCTTAGAGCATATACGCTATGAACGCAGCAATAGTCAAATTCTATTCCCTGGCCTATTCTTATCGGGCCCCCTCCGACCATTATAATTTTTTTGTTGTTTGTCGGTCTTGATTCGTCTTCATGCTCATAAGTAGAATAAAGATAAGGAGTTACAGCCTCAAACTCTGCAGCGCAGGTATCTACCATCTTGTATATTGGCAGCACATTGTTTTTGATCCTGAACTGCCTTATATCCTCTTCTGGCATTTTTAGGATAACTGATATCTGCCTGTCAGAAAAGCCAAGCTCTTTTGCTTTTATTATGGAATCCTTTTCAAGTTTTATTTTGCTGCCATAATCAAAAATATTTTTCAGCTTTGTCAAAAACCACTTGTGGATTCCTGTCAATTGGTATATTTCATCTATTGAGTATTTTAATCTGAACGCATCCCTTATGTGGAATATTCGTTCATGCGTTGGATTTTTTAGAAGTTTGTTTAATTTTTCTTTATCATCTATAAATTTATCCTTGCCATCAAAGCCCAGGCCAGCTCTTCCAATCTCCAATGACCTTATTGCTTTTTGCATTGCCTCTTCAAAATTTCTTCCAATAGACATAGTCTCTCCAGTAGCTTTCATCTGGGAGCCTAGTGTTTTATCAGCTGTCCTGAATTTATCAAATGGCCATCTTGGAAATTTCACAACAACATAATCAACAGACGGTTCAAAACAAGCTGAGGTTGATTTGGTAACATCATTCTGTATTTCATCAAGGCTTTTTCCGATTGCTATCTTTGTTGCGACTCTTGCAATTGGATATCCTGTTGCTTTCGAAGCTAAAGCAGAGCTTCTGCTAAGCCTTGGATTGACCTCTATAATCCTATACTCACCAGTCAGATAATTGAATGCAAACTGCACATTACATCCTCCTTCTATCCTTAATCCCCTTATTATTTTTATTGCGTTGCTTCTAAGCATCTGATAATCTTCGTTGTTCAATGTTAAAGCAGGAGCAACAACTATTGAATCTCCTGTATGTACTCCCATTGGATCAACATTTTCCATTGAGCAGACTATTATGCAGTTGTCTTTTCCATCTCTTACAACCTCAAATTCAATCTCTCCCCATCCAGCTGGCCCTAGGATTGCTTCCTCAACAAGTATCTGGTGGATTCTGCTTAGGTTAAGGCCTCTTTGCGCGATAATATCAAATTCCTGCTCATTAAAGACTATTCCTCCTCCTGTGCCGCCCATTGTATAAGCCGGCCTTATTATTACTGGAAAGCCTAACTCTTTAACATATTCTTTTGCTGCGTTGAATGAATTCACTGTCTTGCTTCTTGGCAGCGGAATCTCAAGCTCATCCATCAGCCTTTTGAAGCTTTCCCTGTTCTCGCCATGCTCTATTGCCCATATTGGCGTTCCTAACATTTCAACACCATACTTTTGCAGAATTCCTTTCTCATAAAGCTCTGATGTCAAGTTTAGTCCAGTCTGGCCGCCCATTGTTGCTATAATTCCATCTGGCTTTTCTTTTTCTATAATCCTGGTTATTGTTTCTACATCAAGAGGCTCTATATAGACTATATCTGCTGTTGTTAAATCGGTTTGGATTGTTGCTGGATTTGAGTTAACTAGGACAACTTTTATTCCCTCTTCGTGCAATGATTTACACGCTTGTGTCCCTGAATAATCAAATTCAGCAGCCTGGCCTATAATAATCGGGCCAGAGCCTATTACCATCACTTTTTTTAGTTCTTTTTTTGGCATTTTATTTTAATAGTTTAATCCATTCATCGAAAATGTGATTTGAGTCCATTGGTCCAGGGCCAGCTTCTGGATGGAACTGTACAGAGCGAATCTTGCTTTTTTCATCAGATATCCCTTCTACAGATTTGTCATTTAAGTTGATCATAGTAACCTTTACGCTGCTATCTTGAATTGATTCTTCCTCTACTGCATAACCATGGTTTTGAGCAGTGATATATACCTTATTCTCTTTGATGTTTTTTACAGGCTGATTTGATCCTCGGTGGCCGAATTTTAGCTTGTAGGTTTTTGCACCTAATCCAAGACCAAGAACCTGATGGCCTAAGCAGATGCCAAATAAGGGCAATTGCCCCTGTAATTCTTTTACAAGTTTTATCGCATCAGTTGCTTTTTCAGGATTGCCAGGGCCATTGCTAAGCAAAACCCCATTTATTTTTAAGTCAAGAATCTCCTGAGCATTTGTTGTGTAAGGCAGCAGCTTAACATTTATTTTCTTGTTCATCAGCCACCCTATTATAGAATTTTTTATGCCCAAATCAATAACTGCAATTGTCTTTTTTCCTTTGCAATCAAAGTCCTTTGGTTTTTTTACTGAAACTTGGTTTAGCAGATCCAAATCAGTTATATCTGGAAGTTTTTTTGCCTGATTGATTGCATCTTCTTCGTTGATTTCATCTTTTGATGTTATCAGGATGCTGTTCATCACTCCATGAATCCTTAATTTTCTTGTTATCTCCCTTGTATCAACATGGCTTATGCCTGGAATATTTTCTTCCCTGAGGAATTTATCAATATTTTTTACAGCAATCCTATGGTCAAAAAATTCTGATTCTTCTTTGACAACAAAACCCTCTGCCTGTATCCGGCTGGATTCAAAGAAGCCTTTTCTTACGCCATAATTCCCTATCAATGGATAAGTCATAGTAAGAATTTGGCCTGTGTAGCTTGGATCTGTCAAAGATTCCTCATAGCCAACCATAGAAGTATTAAAGCAGAGCTCTCCTTTTGCAACTCCTTCAGCTCCAAAACCTTTTCCTTTGAATATTGTTCCGTCTTTTAGTGCTAAAACTGCATACATTGAAAACCACCCAAACAAAATTGATAAGCATATGATGAAGAATTATTGTTTTGATTAACAGATTTTTTATCCATTAAAAAAATAAAGGGAATGCAACTTATTAATAAACCTTTCGTTTGCTCGACGATTAATTAAAAAGGGTTCCCCATAGAGAAATCTGTTTTTGCCTTTACCAACAATAGATTGGGGCTGGATTATATAAATATTTTGGTTTTGTGAAAAGACAAAGACTGAGAACGTTCGAGGCAACAACAATGGCGAGGGCGAGATGGGGGTTAACTCCGTCGGAGTGGCGAGCAGGCGAAGCCGTCCGAAGCCATTATTGTTGTTGCCGAGAATAAGAATAATAAATAACCACTTGAATTAATTTTCTTTTATCTCACATACTTGAACTCTCTCTTTATTTCCAATAAATAGATTATAAACCCGCTTATGAAGAATATTGTCAGGATTATGAGGAACAAAGTAAAGTAGAATGCGAAAAACAACTGGTCTTTGCTGACAAAAAAAGTTATAGAAGATAGATAATATATGCACATCGAATAAAAATAGTAGGATATATATGATATAAAGAAAGCAATCAACAAAATAATCGCAGCTATCATAAGTCTTTTTTTCGCTGAATGATTGCTTGACAAAAAGAAAACAATCACGCCTAAAGATAAGGATACTAAAAAGGGCAATATTATATTGGAGGGCATCACGTTATTTGTTTTGATGATAACCCCCATTAAATAAGAAACATCTGTAATTGCCTCAATCTTGAATATTGGTCTTGATGCATAAACAACAAACGAAATAAAAAATAAGCTCAAGCTCAGATTGGTGACCTTAAAGCCTTTTCTTCGGTAAACCCTATACCATATAAATGCAGGTAAAACCAATGCAAACAACATCGCTAGGATATTAAAGATATAAATCCATGCCAAGCTGATTTTATCCATTATTGTAGAGGTAAAAGCCATATCATTTGTGATTAAAGCAACCAAAGCCTGCTGATTTTGGCCAAGCTGGGCAAAATACATTGGATCATTATAGTTTAAAACATAAGGCAGGATGAAGTTACCCCAGTCTACAAGCAAAAATAAAACCAATATCCCTGAAAATCCCAGTAATATCCTTTTTTTTGTGTGAAAGAGCTGGATAAAATTATTATAGAACTTTTCCCCAAACGAGCCTATTTTGTGTATCATTGATTCAGTGCTGAATTTCCTATGCAAAACTATCACGACATACAGGTAAAGGAAAATGCTTATCATCAGCAAAGGCGCATCAACTGCCATCGCAAGCCATTCCATCATAAGATTGAATATTATAATAAAAAATGCGACTAATATCAGATAGGTAGCAATAAATCTTTCAATTTTCTTTTTGTGTGTTTTTGGAATTCCAGTTTCATGTATTACGCACATCAAGCTCGGTTTTTTTACATGCAGTTTTGATAGATACAATGATATCACTATCAAAGATAAACCAGCCATATAGAATGCGTATAACTCAAATCTCTCATTTGCGATAAAGTAAAAAAAGGAGCTAAGCAGCGACTCTTCTTTGAATGCGGCTAGTGCATAGGCTACAAGATTTTTTATGATTAATAGGAAATAAGCCAGTATCAGCAGCAAATCTATAGATTTCTTCTGTACTCCGAAGAAAATTTTTGTTAGAGATGCATTATAAAGCAGATAGCCCATCATTGTCCATGAAAGGATCTTCTCAAAATATTCCAATTCAACAGGAAGAAGCTCAAAGAAATGGAAGACTCCAATCAGTATGATCAGTACAAATGCTGCATTTTCTGCTAGTCTAGCTATTGCCTCTTTTTTCATAAGCTATCGTCAACTTTTTTTATATATTCCTTAGTTCTGGATATGATTGATTGGAGTAGAAATCTCTCTATTTTCTCCTCAAAAATTTCCGTTAAGCTGGATTTCTCAGCTATTCTGTAAGTATTTGCTATCTTCTCAACAAAAAACAAATTCCTTAAGCGCTTAAGCTGCCTCCTTATGTTTGATGAAGCTATCCCAATTAGAGGCAAATTCATTTGTTTTCTTGATTTTATCACTTGCTCTCTAACCTCTTCTGAAGAGATCTCTTTTTTTGATTTGATCATAACATAGAAAATATCAACAATAATATCTCTTGAGTCGCCTGGCTGCAATAAGCCTAAAGTCAGGCACAACTTCCTTATCAGCTCCCTATCTGAAAGATTAGCAGGCTTTTCATATTTCCTAAGGGTCAATTCTGCCAAAGGGGTATCTTTATGGATTGTTTTTTTCATTGCCTAATACTTTTAAGAAATAATAGGTTTATATAGTTTATGTTAAGATTTATTTCTTAACCATCCTAGAAAGCCGGTTTACATTCTCTGTGAATGTTGGAAGGATCTGCTGGAAAACCTTCTCCATTGCCTTTATCTCTACACCCACATTTGTGAGATTTTTATCATAATCAGATATTCTCCCAAGAACACCTTTATGCAAAGTATCAAAATTAGCTCTTAGGTCGCTAATTTGCTGCTCTATCTTGTCTAGCCTGGAATCAACAACCCGTTTCCATTCAACCACTTTGCTTATATCCCCCATAAGCTCCTTCCATTTCTCATCAATGATAGCTTCTGCAACTTCTTCAATCCTTTCTTTTTCAGGAGCAGAGATAGACCTTTCCTCCCCCATTTGCTGCATTGGAGGCTGTGACATAGGCTGTGACATTATTGGAGGAGGCATATTTTGCATTTGCTGCATAGGCAAAGGGCCAGCTGACCTGGACATATCGGCCTGGCTCATAGCGCTGTATACCTCATCAGAATTATAACCCCTGTTTTGTAAAGTCTGGATTATCTGGTTATCCTGGTATCCTCGCTGCCTCATCATGCTGACTTCCTCAGTAGGAATCCCTCCTGAAGAAGCTCCAAATCCCATATCAGGCTGAGGCTCTTGTGGTTTTTTCTTGCCAAATAAAGGCATTTTATCACCTGCACTGTTTGCGTATTTGTGTTTATGTCAAAAACCACCAATTAGAGATAGGTGGCATGATTTTAACATAGTTAATTGGACTCGGGTGGTTTTTGAGCATACTCAGAATTCCACCGTGACCACCAATCAATAGATGGGTGGAATTCTGATATTTAAAGGTTTCTATTAGGAGCATATTTCGCCAAAATTTCTTTAACTACCTCTTCAACTTCGTTATGTGTGACAAATTTCACAGGCTCCCACATGTTAACATATCTTTCAAGTATTTTCAGCTCCTCTTTTCGTGCTGAAGCCTGCAATTCCTTGATTATCATCAGAATCCTATTTTTTATTTCTTCAACTTCCCTCTTTATCTCGTGTATATCCAGATTTATTGTTTTGATCTCAGTGGCAACACTTCTGTTTCTTGACAGCATGTTCTGTTCTGTCAGCTGGGATCTTGTCTGAAGATTTGTGTACCTTTCTTCTAATATTTTTAATCTTCTGATTAGTTCATTTAATTGGTTTGGTGTCAGCCCTTCCATTGGGGGAATTTGCTTATGTGAAAATAAGCTGCCCTTTTTTTGGGGCTGATTCAAAAGATTTTCCTCAAATGCCATTTTGTTTCCTAGTTTGTATGCCTTAAACCAACATAAGTATTAAATTTTATGTGAGTATGTTATAGTGGTGTTTGATTATTGTGCCAGATGTTTATTCTATTCAAGTGATTCATCTCCATTTTAATCATCACTGGACAAAAAGGACATTAGTTTATTATTTAACAATAGTGAATTATCCGAAAGGTTTAAATATAAGATGTGCTACCCTAAACTAAAAATTACAAAATATACTTTAAAAACTAAACATCGAGGGGGTTATTGTTATGCCAGGTTATCAAATACAAAATGATGGTTCTATAGCTTTAAATCCTACATCACCTACAAATGTTGATGCTGCTGGTTATAGTAGTGTTGTTGCATCTAGGCTTAAAAGAGTACTAACAAGCGTTCCTGATTTTGCGGTTTCATTTGCAGGAGATATTGCAGATGTTGTTGGAGCAGCGGTTCTTGGAAAAAAGGATGCTGGACAAACTTTTTACAATGCATATTCATTGGCAGGACTTACAAATGAGGCCCATAGTGCAGCAGAAAAGATTGCTGCAGCTTATCACAGCAGCCAAGGAACGATGGGTTTAGAAAATATTGCAGCTTTAACAAGGCAGTATGCTGGAGGAAGAAATCCAGTAAGAAGGGCAATAGCCCAAGAATTGGTTGATCAAGGTGTTGTTGGACATGTTTCTGAGGTTTATACTCATGAGAAAGGGGCAAAGACTGCCACTATCGGCGGCCAGGAGTTTGTTAAAGGATATTATGATACTGGTGATAGATTTGGCAGCTTAATGAAAAACATGAGTTCTGAACTTTGGACAGGACTGATTGTTGGTGGTGCTGCAACAGCTGGCGCTGGAGCAGTTGGATCTTATCTTGCTAAAAGAGCAGTTGTTGACTCTGCATTTGGCGCTGCATCTAAAAATATAACTGATCATCAATATTTTGGTGGAGATTCTCAAGCAGTTTCACGTGCATTAGAAAGAACAGGGAAACTAGCAGCTTATAGCCCTACATTTGGTTTAATAGGAATGGGAGCTGAAGCTCTAGCTAGAGTTGGTAAAAATATTGGAAAAGGAGATAGCAGAGCTGCAAAAGCAATTGGAGCTGCAACTGAATATGCTGCATTTGGCGCTGAGTTAGCAATGGCTGCTTCATTGGTTGATACTATTGCTGGCAGCGCAGGTCACCAATACTTAGGAGAAACTTCAATTGGAAAACATGTTGCTAAGGCTTCTAATGCAGTTGATAGCGTTCCAAGGTATGCAATGAGTGGAGTAGGTAACGCAATCGATAATCTCATTTTTAGCACTGCTTATGCTCAAACAACAGATGCTCCATCAGCAAAACCTTCAGATCCTGCACCAGCTGATAAGCCAGCGCAAAATTTAGTTAAGGATACTCATTCAAAAGATATCACAATCACAAAAGATATGCTCGAAAAAGCTAGCCCTATAGCAAAGAAAGGATTTGAAGCTGAAGGCTACAAAGTAGACCAGCCTTATGCTCTTGGGAAAGCAGCGCCTACTCATTTGGATGCAGGTAACTGGACATCATTTTTAGGACTAGGTGCAGTTGCTAAAGATGGAGTAGTTACACAAAAAGAATTTGATGGGCTTGCTACTCTAACTCAAAAGGGGTTTGAAGCAGCTGGCCTTAAAATAGGCACAGAATATGTTCAACACAAAGCAGAACCTTCTCATTTAGCTGCAGATAAATGGGTTGGATTTACAAGCTTAGGCAAAGCTGCAAAAGATGGTGTAGTCTCTCAAAAAGAATTTGATGCACTAGATACAATTACGCAATCAGGATTTAAAGCTCTTGGTTTCGAAGTTGGAAAGCATTATGCTGCTGAAAAAGCAGAGCCAGCTTATCTAAAATCAGATCAATGGGCCCAATTTTCAAGTTTAGGAGCAGCTAAAGACGGCGTAGTAACAAAAGCAGAATATGATAAGTTGAATCCTATCGAGCGAACAGGATTTGATAGCTTAGGATTTAAGTCAGATGTACGCTATGCTCAAGAAAAAACGCAACCAGAATTATTATCAAAAGAAAACTATGGAGCTTTATCTCAACTTTTCCCAGCGCAAGCTGTTAAAGGAACATACATAGATAATGGAGCTGCAGCTTTACCATCTGTTAAATATGCCATTGACAGCCCAACTCAGTTGACCATCAATGTTCCAGAAGCTCTTAGAGGAGATCATACTTATGTTGTTCTTAGCATGGACATGATCAATCAAGGAACTGCTCAAGGCCAAGAAGCTAATCTAGGATGGGAGCGATTATACATACCAGTTACAGAAGGCAAGGTTACTGTTGATTGGGGTAAATATGGCTTAGCAACAAACAATGATTTTAACACAGAAGCATGGAATTTAAGAACAGTCAATTTAAGTGATCTGGGTTCAAAAGGATTTGATAATTTAGGCAATGGAGTCTATCTACAAAACACCCCTACTTTTTTAAAAGCATTTGAAACTGAATTTGGGCATAAATCAACTAGTGCTTTCAGCAGGCATAGTGGATTTGATGATTCTTTAACGCAGAATGCAACTTTGAATTTGCATCCAGTAGATAGCATACGAGTAAATCTTCCAAATGTAGTTGTTCTTCATGATGGCAATTGGGATTATTCTACTGCTCCAGCAAGCGGAAGATGGCATTTCAATGGTTTAGGGGGAGTAACAAAAGAAGGCAATTTTGAATTATACAATGGATTAAAGCTTTGCACAACTAACGGAGCTTTGACAGGCTCAACAATCGGGCTTGAAAATCTTGCAGTTAGGTATGAAAGGAGCGGCAATTATGACCTAATAGGAATTGCTGGCCATGCATCTGCTGCTCCACAAATAACAAGCGCACCACCAGAAGCGCCTGCTGAAAGTGCGCCTTTGATAAGCCAAGAAAGAGTTGAACATCCTCAGTTTAAACTTAGCGACATAGAGCATGATAAGTATAAAAATTCTCCAATGGCAGAGCCATTTGGAATACACTTGCGCCTTCCAGCTAAAACTCACGATCTAAATTTTGCTGAAGTTGTTGATAAGATGCTTGCAGATAATCCTGGAAAATTGGATGGAAAAGACCCTAACAAAGACGGCGTAGTAAATCTTGCAGAGAGAAGCTGCTATAAAGTTAGGATAAATGAAGATGCAGTTCCTGATGGTTACGCATATAAACTTGGTTTTGAAGCAGAGAGGATGCCTAACAAGAGCAGAGATGTTCCAGAACCAGAAGAACAAATCTATTTTAGGCAAGCTTGGTATAAGGTATGTGACAATTTATTTGACAGATGGAGGCCAGTTTTAGGGAGCTTGGCTTTAGATAAACACCAGGATAGATTTGATCGCTTAGCTAGAGAAGGGCATATTCTAACTATGGACGAGATTGTACATAGAAATCATGGTGAGATGGATTGGAGGCTTCCTGAGTTTAAAAGATTCGATCATGACAGAAGAGTAGAAGTTGATGGAGCGCAGACTAACCAGTATACCTATACGATTGAAATAGGTAAAGATACAAATGGTAATGGAAGAGTTGATCCAGGAGAGGAAATAGCATTCCATCATGAAAGAAAAATAAACGATTGGAACAGAGGAAGAAAAACAGAGGCATATATTGAAGCTGGGGTGGTTGCTGGTATTGCTATGAAAGAATATGGGGAGAGGCAGTATGAGGAAGGGTATGATAAGGGGGTTAAAGAGGGAACCGGAACCCCTAATCAAAGCACTGTATTCATAAGGGGTCCGACAGAATATATAACTGAATATGTCGAGATACCCGAATATATAGAGATTCCATGCGATTTAGGCACACTTGGCGGGGGAGAAATAATAGGTGATGGCTTGGCAGGTAGTGGAGATGCCATTGTTGATGGCGTAGAAGCAATTGGCGACGGCCTTAGCAAGTTATTGAAATAAGTTTCATATTCATTCGAAAATAATTTGGGGGGATAAAATGAAAAAGTCAATATTAATTTTGGTTTCTATGATAATAGTACTTGCAAGTATAGTAACAGCAACAGCAGACGTTACCTATACATTTAGCAGGAATAATGTTGATGTAAAGATATATAATTGCGCAGATTCTGATTGTGCTTCAGTTACAGGTTGGAGCTGGACTGGCTCAACAACTAACGGGCAAATAACTATACCTTTTCCTGCAGCTTTACAATCACCTTATTATGGTTATGCAATGTACTTTGTTTCTAGCGGTTATATCCCTAAAGAAGGAAAAGCAACATGGCACTGTACTAGTGGCAATCAATGTTCTGGAGATGGAAATAATGGAGACCCTTTAGTTTTTAATAAAATTGCAATGTGCAGAGGAGTAGTTGATTCTTTCAGTGTAACAAATTATGCCTCACCTGAATTACCATTAATTGTAGATATGCTAGCAGAGCTTGATGCAGATGTTCATAGCGCTTTTAGGCCAGCATTCCCTCTTGTAGAGTATGTCCCTCCTTCATTAAAAGACAGGTATTATTCTGCTGACACAAGGCTGGATCTAGAAATCAGAAATCTAGACACAAATCAAGTTGTACAAACTTACACAGCTTATTACACAGAAGCTAATGGCAATCCAATATTCATGGACAGCTATGATACTTTTTATTATGAATGGACACCCAGCCAGGAAGGAAATTATAAAGCTACTGTAACATCTACAATAACCGATGATCAATGCGCTGCTAATGAGCCATTGTCAGCATGGGACCAATTCACAGTATTGGCTGACCTGCCAAGAGACATGTGCTGGACAATAATAAATGATCTTGAAACAGGTTCACTGACTCCTATAGAAGGAAATTCAGTTAATTTTATGTATAATAAGATAAGCAACCACGCAAATAATTATGATTACACTGCTCCTCAATATCTTATAACCTCAATTGGAACATCTGTAACTTATAGTTATGTTAACACCAGAACTTTAGAAACAGGACAAAGTACAGCAGTCTTGTCTGCTAATCCAGATATAATGAATCCTGTAGCATATTCATTTTCATTTAATCTCCCAAGCTATGGCTTGTATGAGATATCTGTTTCAGGAATAGGCCGTAACTGTCCAGGAAGTCAGAATTTGCCTAACACTCAGACAATGGAATTGTATGTTTATCCAAGATTATCAGTAAGCTGCAGTGCAAATCCAACTTCAGGAATAGAACCTTTACCTGTAAGTTTAAGTTCTACAGCTAGTGGGGGATTTACGCCTTACGCCTACAGATGGACATTTGGAGACAGCTCAACAAGCACACAGCAAAATCCAACTCATACTTATGCAAATGATGGCAGTTATACAGCAACTGTTACTGTTACTGATAATGATGGCAGCACAGCAACATGTTCACAACAGATAACAGTAGGAGCTGATACATCTCCATCTGGACATGTAACAGCAACAGTTAATCCAACATCTGGCTTGGAAGACACTCAAGTCTTTAGCTTCACATGCACATCCACTTCAGGAAATGCTCCTTTAACATATTCATGGGCATTTGGAGATAGCACAACAAGCACACAGCAGAATCCAACTCATAGTTATGCAACTCCAGGAACTTACACTCCAAGATGCACTGTGACAGACAATGATGGAGATACTGGTTATGATGACACTACACCGATTACAGTTATACAAGACACAACTCCATCCAGCCATGTTACTGCAGATGTAACGCCAACATCTGGCTTGGAAGACACTCAAGTCTTTAGCTTCACATGCACATCCACTTCAGGAAATGCTCCTTTAACATATTCATGGGCATTTGGAGATAGCACAACAAGCACACAGCAGAATCCAACTCATAGTTATGCAACTCCAGGAACTTACACTCCAAGATGCACTGTGACAGACAATGATGGAGATACTGGTTATGATGACACTACACAAATTACTGTTCTAGCTGTTAATATCCCACCAACTGCATCAATCACAAGCCCTCCTGATGATTCTGAATATCTAGTGGGCCAGGAGATAATATTCACTGGAGTTGGAGATGATACTGATGGATCAATTGTAAGCTTTAGCTGGCAATCAAGCATTGATGGATCATTGCTAACTGGAAGCGGTTCTTTCTCAACATTTACAACAACAGCACTCTCAGTTGGAACGCATACAATCACATTCACAGTTGTTGACGATGGCGGCGCAACAGATTCAGATCAGATTACACTTGCAGTCAGGCAACCAATTGCTCCTACTGTCTCAATCACTGCTCCTGGAGATGGCGCAACATTTCAAGTTGGCGACTCCATAATATTCAGCGGTTCAGCGACAGATAGTGATGGCGTTATTGTAGACTACGAATGGGATTCAAGCATTGATGGAGCAATATACTCTGGTACTTGCAATACCCAGTCTTGCGTTATGTCTTTTAACAGAAATGATCTAAGTGTTGGAACTCATACAATCACATTCACGATTGTTGATGATGACGGGCAAACAATGTCTGATACTATCCAATTATCTATCATAGAGTTGACTGCTCCGATTGTGTCTATAACAGAGCCTGATGATGGAGATGACTTCAAGCAAGGAGAACAAGTTACATTTAATGGAGAAGCTACTGACTTTGACGGCACAATATCCAGCTATCAATGGACTTCAAGCATTGATGGAGCAATATCTAACTCAAGAACATTTGCTACTAGTTCGCTAAGCTTAGGATTGCATACTATCACTTTTACTGCTATTGATAATGACGGACTTTCTGGATCAGATAACATCCAGATTGAGATTAAGCCATTACAGGCTCCAACAGCTGAAATCACAAGCCCTGAGAATGGAGATGTTTTTGTATTTGGAGAGAATATCCTATTCGAGGGCTATGGAGAGGATCCTGATGGATTAATAGTTAGCTACCAATGGATGTCTGATATTGATGGTGTTTTACGAGCAGGCACATGCAACCTACAAAGATGCGATATTTCCTTCACTAGAAATGACTTATCCCTTGGAAGGCACGATATAACCTTGACTGTCTATGATAATGATGTGCTGATGTACTCAGACACAGATACGGTATGGATCCTAATAAACCCATTATTAGCGCCTGAAGTTCATATTATTCTTCCTTTAGAAGGGGCAGAGTTCTTCTCAGATGAGTCAATTGACTTTAGCGGGACTGCTACTGATCCTGATGGTGTTGTTGTTAGCTATGAATGGACATCTGATATATTGGGAACTTTATACTCGGGCACTGGAGAGCCAGTTGATTTTAGCAGGACATTGCCAGCAGGCGATCATCTGATAACCCTAATAGCTGTGGATGATGATGATCAGTCTGGACAAGATTTTGTTAATATAAAGGTCTATGATAGGCAGTGTTTTGATGCTGATGATGATGACCATTATGCAATAGATGCATTATGCCCTGGATCAGATGACTGCGATGATAATGATGCTAACAATTATCCAGGCAATGATGAATCATGCGATAACCAGGACAATGATTGCGATGCACAAATTGATGAAGACTTTACTAATTTAGGAGATACATGCTCTCTAGGAATAGGGCAGTGCCAAGATTCTGGCAACTATATATGCTCAATAGATGGCTCAACAACTATTTGTGACGCTACTCCTGGAACACCAGCAGCAAATGATGCTGTATGTGATGGTATTGATAATGACTGCAATGGAGCAGTTGATGAAGATTATGTTGAAACAGCTACAAGCTGTGGTATTGGACAGTGCTCTGCTAATGGAGCATTGCAATGCATAGCTGGAGATGAAGTTGACAGCTGCACAGCAGGAACACCAGCAGCAAATGATGCTGTATGTGATGGTATTGATAATGACTGCAATG
>CAZKBD010000006.1:0-3860 GCA_964550945.1 uncultured Methanosarcinales archaeon | reverse complement strand
CTGCTAATGGAGCATTGCAATGCATAGCTGGAGATGAAGTTGACAGCTGCACAGCTGGAAATCCTGCTGCAGAGATCTGTGATGGTTTAGACAATGACTGTGACGGTACGCTTCCAACAGACGAATATGACATTGATGAGGACAGTTATCTGGTTTGTGAGGGAGACTGCAATGATGATAGTGCAGATATTTTCCCAGGGAATCCTGAGAGGGATGATGATATAAATCAAAACTGTGTCAATGACGGCCCAAGAATAATCTCAAAACCAGTAACAACCTTAGTAGAAGAAGATCCTTATGTTTTCAAAACAAAATATAAATATGATGTTAATGCAGTTGATCCAGAAGGGGATATCCTAACCTACTCGCTATTAGAAGCGCCTGTAGGGATGGCTATAAACGCAAACACTGGGTTGATAGAATGGATCCCAACAAAATCTCAGCTAGGAGCTAATAAAGTGAGGGTTGAGGCTAGGGACACAGATGGTTTGACAGATGTGCAAGCATTTACTATAAGTGTAGGCCTGCCTAAAAAAGAAACCTATGCAAGGGAGAAGATTGGATGGACTCAGTTAGAACTCTTAAATGGCGATGAACTTAAGGCAGGGGATGATTTGTTAGCCCTTATAACCTTTACAAACAAGGATATATACAACATGGACCATACAAGAATCACTTTAACGATACAGGATCTAGACTTAAGGAACAGGATAGGCCCATTTAGAGTAGATGCAGGAGATAGCATAACTCAGATGGTCCCATTAGAGATACCTTATGATGTCGAGCCAGGAGTTTATACCTTAAGGGTTAGTGTTGCCAATGATGGGATAACAAGAATAAAATACAGGGACATCTTCATCAAGTAGGTTGAACTATTAGGGTATTGATCAAAGCTATATGGGGGTTGGTTTTTGTTTTGTTGTTTCCGGTTCTTTGTATGGCTTAGTGACATTAATCCATTGAATTAATTGTTTTTATTTTTTATGTTAGGCAAAAGTTTTTATATCCGCCTATATTCTTGAATAGTTTAGGGGGTATAAGATGAGCAGGTTGGAAAAAATTTTGAATTATGTTAAAACATCCTTAGGCAAGCCAGTTGTCTTTGGGATGTTAACTTTATCCCCCCTCTTGTATGGTTGCTCTTCTCCAATACATCCTCCTGCTGAGACAATTGAAGTTAGAGTTGACGAGTCTTCCTATAACACTTATGAGGATGCTGGCTCAGTTAATGTGTGGGTTGATTTGAATAGGCCTTCTTCTTATTCAGGGAGTGTGTCTGTTCATTATTCTACAGTTGACGGCTCTGCTGCTGCTGGAAGTGATTATACTCCTGTTTCTGGTACTTTAACTTTTGGGAGTGGCAGTCTATTTTATCAAAGTGTTCAGATTCCTATACTAAATGATGAGAATGTAGAGCCGCTGGAGACTTTTCAGCTCCAGTTATATGATGTGTCAGGCGGAATCTTGGGTGATTCTCTCGCAACAATAACTATTGGTGATGACGACCCTTTTAGCAGGGTTAGTTTCACTTCAAGGGACATTCTTGTCAATGAGGCTGATGGAACTTCTAACATTGTTTTAACGCTTGACAAACCGCCAGGAATCCCTTCAAGCGTCAATTATTATACAAGCGCAATATCTGCAGTTCCTGGAGAAGATTATGTTGAGGCTTCAGGCACTATTAATTTTGGCCCGAATGATTTAACTGCAACCATCCCTGTACAGATATTGGATAATATGGATAGGGAAGATGATAAGTCCTTCACAGTTAATATATCGGACTTGGTCAATCTAACAAGGGATTATGAGGGATATTCCTATGCTAATGTAACCATTAGGGATGATGATCCTGATAATGGAAATCATATTAGCTCCTCAATTGAAACTCTTGAGTCAGGGCTTGAAGCTGTTGTTTTTGGCAATGCCTATACAGCCCAGTCTTCAATTGACACTGACAGCCATAATAATCCCTATTTTACAATTAGAGATAAGATAGGAGACAACAATGCGAAATTAGGAGTTATATTCTGGAATGGAAGCGACTGGAGGCATGTGAATTTCAGTGCATTGATAGATGACTGGCACAGCTTTGGCTATTGGAATGGCTTAGCAATAGACAGAAATGATAAAATCCATATATCATCAAGCACAAGTGATGGTAATGGTGAAGATTTGTGTTATATCTCAAACAAGACTGGCTCATGGGCATCTGAGCAAAGGCTAATCAGACAAGCAAGCATAGGCCTTGAGAATGATATTGCTGTTGACTCAAAAGGAAATGTCCACATAAGCTGTTGGGAGTGGAGTGCAGATGATTTATGGTACTCAACTAACTCTTCTGGGCAGTGGGAGTCAATAGCATTAGGCAGCGCAGCATGGAACCCTACACATATAGTCATTGATAGCAATGATAAAGCCTATATCAGTTATACTAATGGAGGTTTAAGGATGGCCTCAAATGTTTCTGGTGAATGGGATTCTGGTGTTTCCATCACCCCTAATAGTTATAATGGTTCAATTGTGGTTGATTCAACTAATAATATCCATGCAGTAGCAAACCATTATCCTTCTTCTGACTTTAACAACATATGCCAGCTTGTTCATGCGGATAATAGCACAGGCTCTTTTATCCCTGAATTGATTATGGAGAGCTCTGCCAGTTTATTTGAACTATTTGGAGATAGGTATGCAAACGGTTTTGCTTATCCAGATTTGGCAATAGACAATAATGGAAAAGATCATGTTGTTACTGTTATTGAGAGAGGCAAGAATAATTGTGGTGACATTGTCTATTTGACAAATTCATCTGGCTCATGGAAAGATTTTATCCTTGACAGAAGCACAAGCTGCACCAAGCCTTCAATCGCAGTTGATAATGATGGATTTGTCCACATTAGTTATTCTGAGTATATAATGGGTACAGGCGTTGTCAAATACCTTAAGTTTGACCCATCCCAACTATCTGATGCTGT
The DNA here is from genome assembly GCA_964550945.1 of uncultured Methanosarcinales archaeon. Taxonomy (GTDB): domain Archaea; phylum Nanobdellota; class Nanobdellia; order Woesearchaeales; family CAZKBD01; genus CAZKBD01. Next base: position 888 of record CAZKBD010000006.1, on the reverse strand, counting down.
TCCTACTGATCCTGTCATTGGCGGATTCTGTTATGGCCCTTATAGGGGAGGCCAATCTCCTATTTTAGGAGTGTACCCTTCTCTTGAGCAGATTGACGAAGATTTAAACATACTTTCTCTTGATTCAAGGATTGTAAGGACTTATGGTACTGAAGGAACTTTGTTCGATATTGCAAGGCTTTGTGAATCGCATGGATTAAGATGTGTTCAGGGCGTTTGGCTAAGCGGAGACCCTTTAACTGATCAGGAGAATATTAACACTATAAAGGAGATTGATAGTTATAATCCTAAGTCTGTTAATATAGTGGTTGTTGGTAATGAATCCGTCTATTCTAACCGCTTGTCAAAAGATAATTTGATTGTATACATCAACCAATTAACAGATGAAACAAATTTTCCTATGGTAACAACAGCAGAGCCATGGCATGTATGGCGTGACAATCCTGATTTGGCAGATGCTGTAAACTGCCTATTTGTCCATGTTCATCCTTATTGGGAGGGAATTCCTGTTGAAAACGCAGCTGATTATGTTGTTCAGAGATGGCAAGAGTTAAAAACTCAATATCCTAATAAGCAAGTTGTCATTGCTGAGACAGGCTGGCCATCTGATGGTCCTAGTTTTGGATCTGCGGTCCCAAGCCTTGAAAATCAGGAAAGGTTTTTCAGGGATTTCTTGGCTCTTGCAGGTTCGAACAGTATTCCATGGCTGGCTTTTGAGGCTTTTGACGAGCCTCACAAGGTAGAAAAGGATTCTGTCGGCCCACATTGGGGGCTTTACTATGTTGACAGGGCTCCCAAGCCAAGTTTTGTTAATCTTTTAAATTGACAAAATAGTGTTCAATTTGATAATTAGTTTACACATTTAATAATCAGCCAAAATTCCCTGCT